>JBKPNP010000782.1:0-1821 GCA_046732775.1 Acidobacteriota bacterium | reverse complement strand
GCCTGCGCTCCCAGCCGACCCGCTCCCAGCCTAACTCCCCTTGCTGTGCCAGACCTTCTTTTTGCTTCCTTGTTTCCGACGCTTCACGCCTGTTCGTCGCGGCACCTTTTTCGGATCACCCGTCGCTGCTTTCTTTACGTCCCCACCTTCATCTTCGGCAATCTCAGCAAGCGTACGGCGTGTGAGGATCGAAGCCGGCGCAATCTCAGTCACGTCCTCTTCAGTGGTGTAGTAGTCGCGATGTTTTATGAGTAGCCACTGACGGTCTCGCGTTCTCACCAACACCCAGGAGCCCTGGAGCTTCTTCCCCTTCAAGGAAAACTTTAACTCGCCTTTGCTGATCGCCTCACCGACGTCGTCAGTTTCCTCGGGCTCGTACGTACCGTAATCCCAAACCATCACCGTGCCGCCGCCGTATTCGCCTTCGGGAATCACTCCTTCGAAATCGGCGTAATCAACCGGATGATCCTCGACTTGCATGGCGAGCCGGCGCACTTTCGGATCCAGTGACGGACCTTTCGGAACAGCCCAGGATTTCAATACGCCATCGGCCTCGAGCCGGAAATCGTAATGCAGCGCTGTGGCCCGATGCTTTTGAATGACAAAGATGCGACCACTCTTGGTTCGCTTCTTTTCCGGACCCGGCTCGGGCGTTTTATCGAAGCGGCGTTTCTTCTTGTACTCAGTTAGGGAAGCCATCGGTTACAGAGAACCTTGATGTGATTCTTTAAGTGTCGCGAAAGGTTTGAGTTTTGGTACTGATCGGACTGGAGCGCAACCGTACTGGTTGCGACGGTGCAGAGAGGTAACTTACGAAGCAAGGGAGACGCTTGCGCTCCAGTCCTGACTAGATGTCCCTCAGACGCGCTTAGCCATCAGTACCCGTTCAGTTTGCCTGACCAGCAGCGAGGTCGGAGACTTCCGGCTCCGTTTGATGTTCAAAGAGATCGGTCTGGACCGGATCCAAGCCCAAGACCTCGCGTACACGCCCGAAGCTACGGCGATGGATTGGAACTGCGCCGAGGTCCTTGAGCGCGCGGCAGTGTTCAGGTGTTGGGTAACCCTTGTGCGAAGCAAAGCCGTAGCCCTGGTAGAGCAAATCCATTTCCAGCATGTGCGCGTCGCGCGTCGTCTTCGCAATTATGGACGCCGCCGCGATGCTGGCTGAGAGCGCGTCGCCGCGAATGATGCCCCGCTGCGGCGCAGGGCACTGCGGTATCTTGCGGGCGTCGACGAGCACAAAATCCGGCAAACAAGCAAGACCGTTTACCGCCCTTTGCATTGCCAGCAGGCCGGCGTGATAAATGTTAATTTGATCGATTTCTTCAACTTCGGCAAAACCGAATGACCAACAGACCGCATCCTGTTTGATCTGCGCTGCCAGTTCCTCGCGCATTTCATGATCGAGAATTTTCTTCGAGTCGTTTAGTCCGCGAAGTTTGTAGTTTTGCGGAAGGATAACAGCGCCGGCGACGACCGGCCCGGCAAGCGGCGCCATCCCCGCCTCGTCAACACCGGCAACCCGCGAATAGCCCTGCGCCCACAGATCAATCTCGAAGCGCAGCAACGTGTGTAGCCGTTGACCTTCAGAGCGATTACTCCGATAACGCTCACGAATTCTTTTGGCAAGTTGATGGGCGCCCGCACGCGTGTCGACTTCAAGGGCTTCAAGAAAACCCTTAGGCACGGGCCGGGCCCGTTCGAGAAACCGCTCGCGCAGTTCGGGAATTGACCTGCGTAACAACTCTTCAACTGAAGGCATAGTCTGTATTTGCTAACTCGAACGGCGTACCTGGCCAACAACTTGAGAACGGAGAAGTG
>JBKPNP010000781.1:0-3881 GCA_046732775.1 Acidobacteriota bacterium | reverse complement strand
TTCATTGGCGCCGTGCTGGGAATGTGGCTGTCGAGGCAACTCGGCTTGCCCGAACTCTTCTCGATTCAAATCGGCACCACGAGTTTCCCGATCATCTGGTCGATCATCGGGTCAGCGTTGTTTGTTGCCGTCATTACACTGCTGACCAGACGCCGACCTTAGCGCAACCAAACGTTTCGCAAGAACAGTTCGGTGGCGGGACGCGATGATGATCGGCGCGCGATAGCCGGACTGGGCGACCGGCCTGGCGCGATCGAGTTGAATTGTTTGCGAAGACCTCTGAGAATCCGTCAAGCCGGAATGATCACTTGGTAGAGACTGTGACTGTCCACTTCATTCCGCCGGGATTATCGCCGCTGTTAAATTTCTCCACGCCGTTTTCATCAGCGACAACTATCTTCGTGATTTTCCGGTTTGGATTGTCGTGTCTTCTCGGGTCGTTCGGATCTTTTAGGAAGATCGCGCCATTGAACTCCAGATGGACTGAAGCACCTTTGATGATTATTTCGCCACTGCCGTCTGACATTGGGAGTCTCCTTCCAGATTGCTGAGAGTGGGAAATTGCGGCGTGTGGCGCAGACCAGACAGTTAGTCCAGTTACTCAGAAGATTACCCTCCCGCTGGTCCGAACCAAAGACAAACGGCTCCGTCGCAACACCCGTCGTTCTAACGTTCCAACTACTTGCAGATAACTTTGATGGTGCCGGTGAATTTCGTGGGATGCTCGCCTGAGTCGTAATCCGCGAATTGTTCATCACCGCTGATGATGATCTGCTTGATGTTCAGCGTAGCATGACTGTGCTTTTTCGGGTCGCTCTGATCACTCTGAAATACACCGTGATCGAAGAATATTTGACACGAACCACCTTTGATGATTATTTCGCCACTTCCGTCTGACATGTGAGTTGCTCCTTATAGTTGAGGTCAAGGTTTTAGCGCCAGAAGTTCGTTGAGTTGATTTCGTTGAAATTGCACATCGGGACGGGCCAGATACGACTGATAGTTTTCGTTGCCCCATCTTTGTTGCAGGCTGGCCAGAATTCTATCCGCTTGTGAGGCATAGTCGCGGGCCTGGGTGATGTCGCGGTCGTGCCGGCGCGCGCTGGCGGCCGTCAACAGAGCCGGCCATTCAGCATCCGGTTTTCCCAAACGCGCAAAACTCTGTTGCGCCTCGAGCGCAAATTTCAGAGCTCCCGTCGCATCTCCGCTTTGCAGTAAGGCTACGGCGAGCGCGCAGTCGGCTTCTGCTGCCAGCAGTGGATCCGTGGTCTCGGTAATCATGGACACGGCCTTCTGACACTCGGCACGTCCGACACTCTTTCCGGCTAACACTTGCGCGAGACCAATCAGTGCGTTTTCCGTGAGCGGCGGTAACGTATCAGTCTTCCTCGCCTCATCAGCTTTCGCGGCGGCTTCTTCAAAGTTGCGTTCGCTCAGGGCCATGCGCGCGCTCGACACGTAGTACCAGAAAGCGAAGCCGCGACCCTCCGATTTTTTCGCCTGGGAACCGATTTGATCAAACAGCGGTTTTGCTTCGCTGTAACGCCCCAGATTCCAAAGCGCGTTGGCCTGATTTGTGAGAAACAAACCGCTGTTTTCCTGATGGCCCGAATCCTTCGCGAGCTTGTATCCTTCTTCAAAATGCGTCAGGGCTTCCGGGTAATGCGCCTGGTTCATGAGGACGAGGCCGACGTCGACAGTGGCGCGTGAAATCAAAGCCGGGTCATTGAGATAGCGCGCGAGCTTTAACTCCTGATCAAACGCCTGCAGTGCGCCGTCATAGTCACCCTTTTTGCGTTTAGCGCGCGCAAGAATTGCAAAAGCCGAAATCGTTTCGCGGCGATAACCGCCCCGTTGATAAAACGGCATTGCCTGTTCGACATAACTCGAGGCCGCCTCGAAATTGTTTTGCCGTTCCGACGCGCTGGCCAGGGACGTGAGTGCGCGCGCGACGTTGCGCGGGTCTTTCTGCCGCTGCGAAAGGTCAAACGACTGTTGAAAATGTTTTTGGGCCTCAGCGTAGTCACGGCTCAGCATGAAGGTGTTGCCCAGGTCGATCAGGCCGCGTTTCACGTAGTTGTCAATGCCGCTCTTTTGGGCCAATTCGATTCCCTGGTGCATGTAGGCGCGCCCTTCGTCCGTATTGCGCATGCCGAATACCACTTCTCCGAGTTTTAGCAAACTCTTCACTTCGCCATACTCGCTGTGCGTGGTTCGTGCCAACTCGAGTGCGCGTTCCAACGGCGGACGTGCTTCTGAAAACTTCTCATTCTGGTTCAACAGGAAGCCTCGTTGGTACGCAACCTCGGCCTGACCCTCGAAATTGCCGACGGCTTCGTAGAGAGTGTCAGCGCGATCAAAGTTTTCGAACGCAGCCGGGAGGTTGATTTGCTTGCCATACATCGTGCCCAGGAGTAGGTAGGCGGTTGGATGCAGTGGGGCAAGTTGAATCGCGCGCTGGTAACTTTTGATCGCGGCGTCTATTTGATCGTCTTTTTCATAAGCTCTGCCAAGATCGACGTAAGCTTGAGCATCATCGGGCAAGAGCTGCACGATTTCGTCGTAGGCTTTGACCGCGCCGGGAAAATCCTGCGTTATGGTTGCATGAATCGCTTCGAGATGCAGCGCATCAAGGCGCGGCAGAGTCGAAGCCGCCTGGCCCAATGGCTGTGCCTTCAGTAACTCATCTTTTGCTTTGTCCGCGTAGTCGAGCTCATACCAGGCCTCACCCAGTCGTGCGTGCGCCATCGCGAACTTGGGGTCGATCCGCACCGCTTCTTCGAGCGCTTTAGTCGCCTGCAGAAAAGCTCCGTAACGCAAGGCGTCGGTGCCTTTGTCATACATCGTCTGGGCTTCAGGAACGGGTACATAAGCTCCGGGTTTCCACCAACGAACGACCAACCAACTAATTAGCGCCACGCCGACAATCGCCAGAATGAAAATGCCGAGGTTTGGTCCGGGCCGGCGGAACGGTTCGATGATGGTAGTGAGGGCGCTGGCCGAAGCCGTCGGCGCCGGCGGCAACGAGTCCGTATTTCGGAGCGTGCGATGCCCGTTCGTATCCAGCGTTGGCCACACTGCCCGCAGGTCCGCAGCGAACAGCTCCGCGGTTTGGTACCGGTCGTCCAACTTTTTCTCGATCGCCTTCATGGTGATGCGATCGAGCTCGGGCGGAATGCTGCCGTTGAGCTTCGAGGGAACGCTTGGCGTTACATGAATTACCTGCGCGCCGATTTCAATAATGCTGGCGCCGGCGAATGCCGATCGGCCGGTGATGCATTCGTAGAGCACTGCACCCAACGCGAACAGATCGCTGCGGCCGTCAATCGCTTTTCCGGTCGCCTGTTCGGGAGAAAGATAAAGCGGCGTGCCGACGATGACGTCACTGCGGGTGCGTGTGGAGGGCAGCGTTTTCTGATCAGGATCACCAGCCAACGACGATGGCTCGATGATGTGTTTGACGAGACCAAAATCCAATACCTTGACCTGGCCGCGTTCAGTTATCACCACGTTTGAAGGTTTCACATCGCGGTGCACCACGCCCTGGTGATGCGCTTCGCCGAGGGCATCGGCGATCGCAGCAACGATCTTGACCGCTTCGGGTAAGGGCAGGGAACCTTCACGAAGTTTTTCGTTCAGCGGTTCGCCTTTGATCAACTCCATCACGATGAACGGTTGGCCTTCATCGGTTTCGCCGTAGTCAAAAACAGTGGCGATGTTTGGATGTGTCAATGCAGAAACCGCGCGCGCTTCGCGGAGAAACCGGGCGCGATAATCGCGCGTGGTGGTTGACAGAAACTTCATTGCCACACGCCGGCCGAGGTTGGTGTCCTCCGCTTCGTACACCACGCCCATCCCGCCTTCTCCAAGCTGGCTGACAA
>JBKPNP010000780.1:0-6056 GCA_046732775.1 Acidobacteriota bacterium | reverse complement strand
TCTTTTTTCACGGGGTATTCGATGACCGTGTAAGTGCCATCGGCGTTTTGAACTGTCTTAGTTACTGTCGTCGGAGTTTGTGTGACTGTGGTTGTTGGAGTTTGGGTGACGACGGTTTGCGCGCTTGCGATTGCAGCCGCTGAAATAATCAGGATTGCTGCTAGAAAAATCAAAATCCTCTTGCTCATAGGTGTTTCTCGCTCCTTCCGTTCCTTAATCGATTAAGTTTTTGCCGGGGAACTTGGGTTTGGGAAACGGGCTAACCGTTGAGTGAGGGGCAAGCATTATGCCAGCAGACGGAGCGAGAAATGGCCCGACCTTAAAGCGGGAACAGGGTCGTTAGGAACGACTTCGCGACACACAACAATACACTTGTGTATGCCATCTTTTCGGCGGATTTCTGAGGATTTTAGTAACCCTGGAGCTCGGTAATCGCAGCCAATACATCGGCCACCTGCGGCAGAATTGCATCCTCAACTTGAGGGGCATAAGCGACGAACGTGTCGAGTGCAGCAACGCGGCGAACGGGCGCGTCGAGGTGTTCGAACAAGTCGGAAGAAATGCGCGCCGCGATCTCCGCGCCGTAACCAAATGAAAGCGAGTCTTCGTGCGCGACGATCACCTTGTTGGTTTTCTTTACTGTCGCCTCGATCGCATTCCAGTCATACGGTTGCAAACTGCGCAAGTCGACGATTTCAACACTGACGCCTTGCTGTTCAGCTTGTTTGGCTGCAACGAGGGAACGCTGTACGAGTGCACCGTAGGTGATGATCGAAATGTCTGTTCCTTCACGCACGACTTTGGCTTTGCCGAACGGAATCATGAATTCATCCGGCGGATACTGCGACTTGTTATAGGCCTGGCGATAGAGGTGCTTGTGCTCGAGGAACAGCACCGGATCGTCGCAACGGATGGCAGTGCGCAACAACCCATTCGCGTCGAGCGCGGTCGACGGGTAGATAACGCGCAAGCCGGGAATTTGGGTGAACGTTGCAACTCCTGATTGCGAGTGATATACGGCGCCACCCTTTAAGTAGCCGCCTACTGGAACGCGCATCACCACCGGCGACTTCCAATCGCCGCCGGAACGCCAACGCATCAGCGCCAGCTCATTGCGAATCTGGTGCATCGCCGGCCAGATGTAGTCGAAGAATTGAATCTCAACGACCGGCTTGAAACCGCGAGTAGCTAGACCGATCGCGCGCCCAACGATGTTCGCCTCGGCGAGTGGCGAATTGAAGACTCTCGCGCCACCGAATTTGCGCTGCAGGTTTGCGGTTACTTTGAAAACGCCGCCTTTGCCTTTCACCTTTTCGAGAAACTCTTCGCGCGAGCAATCGGCCACGTCTTCACCAAAAACAACGATGCGCGGATCGCGAGCCATTTCCGTGTGCAGGCAACGATTGATCAGATCTACCATCGTGCCCGCATTACCGGACAGCTCGGCCCCGGATTCATTGTCAAACTCTGGCGCCGTCGGATCGACGTCTGGTGAATACACAAACTGCGTCGCCGACTTCGGATCAGGTTGTGGACTCGCCAGCGCCTGATCGGCAGCTTCGTTTATCAGGGCGTCCACTTCGTCCTTAATTTTCTGCAGTCCGTCCTGGTCAATTACTTTTTCGTCAACCAGCAAGGCGCCGAAGCGCTTGACCGGATCGCGTTCGGCGTCGGCTGTCCGCTCTTCGTCGGGCCGGTAAAGTTTTTCGTCGTCAGAAAGCGAGTGCGAATAAGGACGGATTACTTTGGCGTGGACTAAAGCGGGTCCGCGGTGTTCGCGGCAGTACTGCGCGGCGCGCTTCATCACGGAAAGCGATTCGAGCAGGTCAGTGCCGTCGCAGCGTTGCAGGAAGAGATTGGGAAAATTCTTGACGAGGCGCGAAACGTCGCCGCCCGCCGTTTGTACCTCAACCGGCACGCTGATCGCGTAGCCGTTGTCTTCCACCAGGAACAGCACCGGCAGCTTCAAATTGCAGGCGGTGTTCAGCGCTTCCCAGAATTCGCCTTCGCTGGAGGTGCCGTCGCCGAGCGACACGTAAACCACTTCGTCCTTACGAAAGTTAGAGGAACGCTGCCGCAGTTCCTTGATCAACTTAAAGCGGTAGCCGGCTTCGGCGCAGCCCACCGCCTGAAGCAATTGCGTTCCGGTCGGCGAAGACTGCGAAACGATGTTGAGTTTCTTGTGGCCCCAGTGCGACGGCATCTGCCGTCCATGTGAATTCGGGTCGGCTGCGGCGCCAACAGCGGACAGCAGTTGCTCAAGCGGTGTCATGCCGAGCTGGAGACAGAGTGCGCGATCGCGGTAGTAAGGATAGAACCAGTCGTATCCCGGTCGCAGGGCCATACCGGCAGCCACCAGGATCGCTTCATGTCCGGCGCCGCTGATCTGAAAGAAAATCTTGTTCTGATTTTTTAACTGGATCTCTTTGTCGTCGATGCGCCGTGAGAGGTACATCGTGCGGTATGCCGCCAGCATCTCCTCACGCGATGGACGCGGGCGCTCGCGGATTTGATTTCGGTGATTTCGTTCGCGCCGGTTGCGCTGCTCGGGTGCACGCGCAGGCCTCGCTGGTGCTGGTGCCGGCGCCGCGGCAGTTGACGATTGCAGCTTCGGCGGCGCGGGTTCGATAGCAGCTGGCCGCAAAGGTGGCGCCTTCTTTTCTGCGTCCGGTTTGGCAGGCGCAGCCGAAGGTTTGGCGCTGCTCTTGGGGACCAGTTTGAGAACTTTGGTATCGCTCATAGCTTTGAACTGACTGCCATCGCGTCAGCTAATAGTGTTACTTAGAAATCGCCGTCGAGTATTGCTCGATATTCTTCGGACATCGACGGGTGTCCATGCTTCGTCGCCGCCTCGATCCCGCGTTGATAAGCTTCCTTTGCCTGTTCACTGCGGCCGGCCTTTTGATAAGCGCTGGCGAGCATTCCGTAAGCGTTGCCTTCGTCGTCTGAGATTGCGAGATAACGCTCGAGCACTTCGATCATGTCCTCGGTCTGCCCCGCCTTCTCATATTCTTTCGCGAGGCCAAACAAGATGCTGCTGTTGATCGGATCGCTCACCAGCATTTGTTTGAAGATGTCGATGCGAGAAGACATTGGAAAACAGTAGTCAGTAGACAGTAGTCAGTAGACAGTAGTCAGACAAAGACCAAAGACCCAAAACCAAAGACCAAAGCACAAAGTACAAAGCAAAAAGCTCAAATTACGATTTGCCAATCAACAGCTTCGCGATCGTTTGCAACTGCATATTGGACGTGCCCTCATAAATTGCACCGATCTTCGAGTCGCGCCAGAATTTTTCAACCGGATAATCCTTGACGTAGCCATAGCCGCCGTAAAGTTCGATTGCCAGCGAACTGATCCGCTCGGCGGCGCGCGACGAATACAGCTTAGCCATCGCCGCTTCCTTTACGAAGTTCATCCCCGCATCTTTCATACGCGCGGCGTTGTAAACCATCAAGCGTGCGGCTTCGAGCTGTGTGGCCATCTCTGCCAGTTGAAACTGCACCCCCTGAAATTGATTAATCGCCTTGCCAAACTGTTCGCGTTCGCCCGTGTAGGCAATCGCCGCCTCGAGCGCGCCCCGCGCGATGCCGATCATTTGTGCGCCGATCCCGATTCGACCTTCGTTCAACGTCTCAATCGAACACTTATAGCCCTTGCCGACTTCTCCCAAAACATTTTCCTTCGGCACTTTGCAGTCGGCGAGAATCAGCTCGGTCGTGGACGACGCGCGAATGCCAAGCTTGTTTTCTTTCTTGCCTACTGAAAAACCTTCAAACCCCTTTTCAACGATGAACGCCGTGATTCCGCGATAGCCGGCTTCGGGATTTGCGTTGGCAAACAAAACAAAAATTTCGGCTTCGTTGCCGTTCGTGATCCAGAGCTTCTGTCCGTTGAGCAGATAGTGATCGCCTTTATCGACCGCGCGCGTCTGCATCGCGAAAGCGTCGGACCCTGAACCCGCCTCGCTCAAGGCATAAGCGCCGACTGTGTTCGCGGCCAATCGCGTCAGGTATTTCTCCTGCTGTTGCTGATTGCCCCACCGCATAAACGCGTTATTGACCAGCGTGTTTTGTACGTCGACAAAAACGCCCACTGAGGCATCAACGCGCGACAGCTCTTCAACCGCAAGGATGGCAGTGAAAAAGGATGAACCGGCGCCGCCAAACTCTTCCGGAGTTTCGATACCCATCAGGCCCAGATCAAAACACTGCTTCACCAACGCCGGATCCAGTTTGGCCTGTTCGTCCATCTGCTCGACGCGCGGCCGCAGCTCGCCCTCGGCGAATTCGCGCACGCTCGAGCGAAACATCTGCTCGTCTTCCGAAAGTGTCGTAAGAGGACGTCCTGCAAGCTCTTCGATCGCTGTTTGAGGTTGGCTCATCTTGATCTCCACGCCGGACGGTTGCCTGGGTCGTAAACCTGCCCGATTGCGCGCACTGTGGAATTGAACACACGCATCATAATCAACGGAAAACTAAAAACGCAAAAGCGGGCACTTGAACTTTCGCGTTTAGGTTTTTGCCGCGTCAGGTTAATTCGCTGAAGTCGTGTTAGGGTGCGCCGAAACGCGAGCGATATTCGGTAGAAACGAGGAACGACTTCACCATGTCGGCGCCGCGAAAATCGCCGTTATGACTTTCCAGTTTTTGCAGCCAGTAGAGGTAGCCGTCGAGGTTTGAGTCCGGTGTGTCGTAGGGGTTGCGCTGGAGGTAGCCGAAGTACTGCATCAGGACAAAAGCGGAATTGGTTTCGCGTTGTGAAAGGGTTTGATTCTCTGCCAACCGGCGCATTACGCGCGAGCGTGCGTCCAAATCCTGACTGTTGGGCGCGCCGGCAAACTCACTTGCCACCTGCGCCTCTTCATCCGCCGTCCACACGCCGCCGGCTTTAAGGTTTAACTCGTTCACGAATTGAATCGGCGTCAGGCTGTAAGGATAGGCGCCCACAAATTGAATGCGACCTACAAACTGTTTGATGAACGCGGTCTTGTTTTGTGCCAGCAAGTCTTGCCAGCCCGCCCTGCCAACTATCACATCCTTGCCAACACTCCTGGTGTCGAGCAAGAACTCGTTCAGGTGGGCCGGAGTCGTCGCGTACGCCGCTTTATAGAGCCGGTAGACGAGAAAACCGGTTTCCTGAAATTCAATAGACAGGAAAAAAGCGCCCGAGACGTTTGTACGCTGATCACTAACGCAGCCGGCGTCCGCGCCACAATTCGTGATTTGTTCGGTCCAATGATTCAGACCCTCCGTGTCGGCAGCTCGATTGAGAAAATCGCGATACTGCTGACGGACAAAAAATTGCGCGTTGTCGATCGGGTTCGTCGTGCCGCCGCCGCTGTCGCTGTCGTGAATCGTAAGCGTCGCAGTGCTGTTGTCACCGAGCGTGCAGCCGATCGGATCGCTTAACGTAATTGTCAGGGTCTCGTCGCCTTCTACGAACGAATCTTCAGTTATGAAAATAACAAAGGTTTTGCTCACTTCGTCGGGCGCGAATGCGATCTTGCCGATGATTGGAATTACGTCGCTGCGCTGTTGCGCCGAACCATCGCTGCCGGTGTAAGTCACTTCAGCCTCGCCGGAGGTGTCACCGGTTCGCGACACGGTTACATCGATTCGACGTTCGCTCTCGGCAATGCTGTAACTGGCGGAACTAAACTCCAGCAGTCGCTGCATCGTGCCGCCAAAATCCGCAACCTGGTTATCCGACAGTTGATTGAAGTTGATGGTGGCGGGTGAAAAAAGGTACGTTGCCTTGGCGGGAGTCAGTGTGTAATCGCCTGCAGCGGGAACGGTAAACGAATAGTTTCCGCTTGCGTTCGTGGTAGCAAATCCCGACTGCGATCCACTCAAAACGATCACAGCCTCAGCCAAAGGTTTACCGCCCGCCGTTACTTGTCCGCTGATGGTGTAATTAACCGGCGCGCCGGTAAAGTTTTGCGTTTGATCGGCACTGAGTTCGTTAAAACTTGCACTCAAAGGAATGAAGCGGTAATCCGCGTTCACGGGCGTAACAAGGTAATTGCCTTCGGCGGGCGCGAGGAACGCGAAATC
>JBKPNP010000779.1:0-1299 GCA_046732775.1 Acidobacteriota bacterium | reverse complement strand
GCATCGCCAAGCGGAGGGCACCAGTGACGACCGGTCCTTACAACGCACCTCCGCAGGTAGGCCGTTTACAACAACGAGCGTTGATTGTCGGCGCGCTGTTTACGGCGATTCTGGTCGTGGGATTTTTGCTCGACCGGCGGCAGTTTTTCCATTCGTATTTGTTTGCCTTCTGCTTTTGGGCGGGGATATCCATCGGCTCGCTGGCGCTGCTGATGCTGCAGCACCTGACGGGTGGCGGTTGGGGTTTGGTAATTCGTCGCGTGCTCGAGGCCTCCACGCGCACGCTGCCTTTGATTGCGGTCTTGTTTCTGCCCGTGTTGCTCGGCGCGCATTACCTCTACAGTTGGACAGACCCGCATGAACTTGAAAAGCACCCGGTGTTAGTCGAGAAAGCAAAGTATTTGAACCTGTCGTTTTTCACCGTGCGCGCGGCCATCTATTTTGCCATCTGGCTGGTGCTGGCTTACTTCCTGAACCGCTGGTCGTTACAACAGGATCGCACCGCCGACCGCCAGATTACGAAACGAATGCGCGTGTTGAGCGGCCCGGGGATGGTGCTGTTTGTTTTTACCGTAACCTTTGCGTCGATCGACTGGTTTATGTCGCTCGATCCGCTCTGGTCGTCGACTATTTACGGATTCATCTATGTCGCCTCGTGGTCGTTGAGCGCGCTGGCATTCACGATTGCCGCCATGGCCGCTTTATCGAAACACGAACCGATGAGCAACGTGGTAGCGCAGTTACATTTTCACGATCTGGGCAAACTATTGCTGGCGCTGGTCATGCTCTGGGCTTACTTCGCGTTTTCGCAGTTTCTGATTATTTGGTCAGGTAACCTGCCCGAGGAAATTGGCTGGTACCTGGCGCGGCTTCACGGCGCCTGGGGCGCGATTGCGCTGGCAGTGATCATTTTGCACTTTGCGTTTCCGTTTCTGTTTTTGCTGTCGCGCTCATTCAAGCGCAACGCCGGCAAACTGGTGATTGTCGCAGTGCTGATTCTCGTGATGCGTTTGGTAGATCTGTTCTGGATGATTGAGCCTACTTTCGCGGGCGAGCATTTCCACGTGAGCTGGATGGATCTGGTGGCCCCAATCGCGATTGGCGGTTTGTGGCTGGCGCTGTTTGCAAGGACGCTCGCAGCGCGGCCGTTGATACCCATAAATGATCCGCTGTATGAGACTGTGCTGGAACAGAAGCACGCACATCAGCATTAAGAACGGGAAAAGAAGGGGAAAAGGGTAAAGGGTAAAGGGGAAGAAGGAAGGGTTAGGGAGAAAGAGGCGACTGGGGAAGTAAGCA
>JBKPNP010000778.1:0-3955 GCA_046732775.1 Acidobacteriota bacterium | reverse complement strand
CGCCGGCGTGAGGCGAGTTGGAACGCCATCCAAAGCGGCAGGATGGCGCCCAGTGAATAGCCGACGATTTGCAGAACTTCAAGTGGGGACATGGTGGAAGAGTGGAGTGGACAGTGGGCGGTGGGTAGTGGTCAGTGAGACCAGTGATCAGTGAACTGCCTTCGGTTACTGGCCACTGCTCACTGCCCACTGCTCACTGTTCCCTCACTGCCTGCTGCTGACCGACGCCGGCGCAACCGTAAAGGTGATCTCGGTGCGACGATTCTTCGCCCGGCCATTAAGCGTGGTGTTCGCAGCAAGCGGGTTCGCCGCGCCCATGCCGTTCGCCTGGAGGCGCGAAGCCTCAACCCCCGCCGCCTGAAAACGATCCGACAACTCTCGCGCGCGATCCTGCGTCAGTTGTTGCAGCGCCACTTCGTCGCCCTTACTGTCGGTGTACGACTCAATCACAATTTGATAATCAGGATTACTGGCGACCAATGCGGCCAGCGGTTCGAGCTTCGCTGCGGCCGACGAAGCTAGCGTCGCCGCGCGCGGCCCGGTCCAGATTGCTTCCGGCAGCAAAAGTTGAAAGCCTCTCGCCGTTTGCTTCACGGCGCCGTATTTAGCGAGCGTCTGTTTCAGAGTGGCTTCCGCGGCTTTTCGTTGCTGTTCGCGCGCCTCGCTGTTGCGTCGTTCATCCTCGGCGCGTTGAGCACCTTCAAGTCGGGCGAGATTGATCTTCGCGGCTTCGCCTTCGGTGCGGACCGTTTGTAATTCATCACGCAGACGAGCAACTTCGCTTCGTTGTTCGCGCAATTGCTGGTTTGCGGTTTCCGCTTCCCGCTCCGCTGACTCACGAGCGCGCTGCTCACGATCGAGCGCTGTCCGAAGTTGTTCAATTTCACGTTGCGCACTATCAGCACTCTTTTCGGCGACACGCAGCGCGTCATCGCGTCGCTGAATGTCCTCACGCCGCAAACGCGCCGCGCGCCGCGATAACGCCATCTCTTCCGCACGCGCGCCGGAAGAAGTGGCCTTGCGAGCCAACACATCAACTTCGGCAAGCGGTTGATCGAAGCGCAGCGCTTTTTCGGCAGCGAGCAAATCGTCTTCGGCCTGTTGCAACTCTTGCGGCGCATCCTGCTGCCCGCCGGCAAACCTCGCAAGGTTTACAGCTTGCCTGGCGCCGAGTAGCGACACAGGAAGATCGCGATAGTCGCTCGATGCGATTTCGGGCACGCGTGTATCTCTGAAGTAATCGCTGGTGTTGCCGATGTACTTCACACTCACGGTTTCAATTTGACTCTTGCCCGGGCGCTGTGGCGCGATGTTTTCGAGCACCACCATGCGGCTTGGCACCTTCATTAAGAAATGCGGCTCAGCCGTAACCACTAATGCAAACGTTTGCAACGGTGTGGTCACGTCAAGTTTCGACGCGATGAAGGCGCTGCCGCCTCGTTTGATTTCGCCAAGATTGTCTACCCGTCCATCCGGCGAGATGGCCCAGAGAACGAAAGTCGTATAAATGCCGCCCAGCTCGTTTGCGCGCGGCAGGTTGTCGATGGAGAGTTCGACGCGCGTGCCGCGGCGGCCGGCCCGTTTAACTTTCGCCTCACCTTTAAGACGCGGCAACAGAGTGGTGCCACGAAACTTTACGGTAATGGTTTCATCAAGCGGATAAGTAACGGCGGTGGTGCTGCGCGGAGTGTCACCCTGGGCAAAACCAAGCGCTGCGAGCATCGACACGCAAGCAAACAGGAGAGCGACTCGGGAGGAAGCTGAACGAGTAGACATAACAAATAACTCCTTCAATGATTTACAGCTTTGCAGATCGCCGGCGACAAAACGTTGATTTAATTGATGCAACCGCGCCTTTTATTGTTGCCGAGAGGTTGGGGAGGGGTCAAGCTCGACTTGCAGAACCGCGCGCAGTAGCAACCGGATACAAGACTCAATCTTGCGAGAGCCTTCAGTTGCAGAACCGCGAGCGGTAGCGAGCGGATGCGAGACTCAATCTTGCGAGAGCCTTCAGTTGCAGAACCGCGCGCAGTAGCGACCGGATACAAGACTCAATCTTGCGAGAGCCTTCAGTTGCAGAACCGCGAGCGGTAGCGAGCGGATGCGAGGCTCAACTTGCAGAACCGCGCGCAGTAGCGACCGGATGCCAGACTCAATCTTGCGAGAGCCTTCAGTTGCAGAACCGCGAGCGGTAGCGAGCGGATGCGAGACTCAACTTGCAGAACCGCGCGCAGTAGCGACCGGATACAAGACTCAATCTTGCGAGAGCCTTCAGTTGCAGAACCGCGAGCGGTAGTGAGCGGATGCGAGGCTCAACTTGCAGAACCGCGCGCAGTAGCGACCGGATACAAGACTCAATCTGAACCACCAAAACGCTACCCTTCTGGGTTCGACTCGCCTTGAGCGGCGACATCCGCTGGCTACCGCTCGCGGTTCTGCGCCAATGATCATTTCCTGGTGCTATGCAAAATGTTTGGCAACCGGACGAAAGCCACGCCTTCAGTTTCAGCATTAACGACTGATGCTTCGCAACTGTATAAGCAAGGCGTGAGAACGGACGAATTCAGCGACGAAAGGATTCCTCTCGGTTACCTGATTACGTTTCGCGCTTACGGTACATGGCTTCATGGCAGGGCCGGTTCCGTCGACCGCTTTCACAATCGTTACGGTACACCCCGGCTTGCTCGATCCGACAAGCGCCGCGAATACAATCAGCGGCTTCTGAAACGTTCCCCTGTTAAGTTGGACAAGCTGAAACGAGACGCAGTATTGGCGGCAATCAAAGAAACCTGCCAGCTCCGGCGGTGGAATTTGTGGGTCTGTAACATTAGAACAAATCACGTGCATTCGGTGGTTTCCGCACCCTGCAAACCAAAACCTATCCTAATCGCGCTTAAAGCAAATGCGACGCGTAAACTTCGGGAAGCGGGCCTCTGGCGGAGCGAGGAAACCCCTTGGGTGCTCAAAGGTAGCAAGCGATATCTTTGGACTGAGCGGGCTCTCCAGAACGCAATTGCGTATGTGTTGTACGACCAAGGTGGGCCGCTGAGTGATGACTGAACTGACCTGCGTAGCCGGCGCTGGGTACTGCTCGGGGTTTGCAAATGAGGTTCTTCAGAGTTGAGTCTCGCATACGCTCGCTACCGCTCGCGGTTCTGCCCGATGCTTACCCGCCGTGGGTTTTGTGATATTGGATTTTGCGGTAAGCGACGAAGTGGACAAAGAAGATGGACACGGCGCCAATCAGGATGATGTGGACATAGCCGCCTTTGTGTAGGACGAATGTTAGCAGCGCCCATAAAAGCGCAAGCCCGGCGCTTACCTTCCACAACATTACTGACCTCGCCGCGCACGCTGAGGCTTAGCGCGCTGCGGAATATCGACAGTAGTCACAACTCCGCCTGAGATGAAGAACCGAACCGGGCTCGAATAGGACTGTGAATCCGCCGGCGCTACTCGCCAGAGGTAACTGCCCGCCGGGATTTCACTAACCAGATAGCGGCCGCCCAGGACTCGTCGATCCAAAAATATGTCCTGAAACTTTTCGTCGGCTGCAACTTGCAAACGCCAGACGCGAACTCCGGCCTGAGGCTTCCATTCAATCGCGGTCGGAAAAGAGACTTGTGGTGCAGTTTGTTGAGCGCCCGCGTTTCCCCAAAAAGTTGAGATGAAAAACAGCGCGAGAATTAGTACGCCGAGAGGAACGAATCTGTTGGCACTAAGAATTGACACTGATCAAACTCGCAGCGGGCTTAAGGCGCCTCGTTCAATTTATAACCGACGCCGCGAACTGTTAGTACGTAGCGAGGATTCTTCGGGTCGCTTTCAAGTTTTTTGCGCAGCCGGTTGATGTGGGGATCGATGTTTCGTTGATAGCCTTCGTATTCCGTAGACCAAACGCGATCGAGCAAGGCATTACGCGACCACGCGCGGCCCGGCTCCGACGCCAGTAGCT
>JBKPNP010000777.1:0-1614 GCA_046732775.1 Acidobacteriota bacterium | reverse complement strand
GAGACAGTAGCCTGGCCCATGGTTGGAATTGCACCCAGCAGTCCCATGATGTGACCGCGCATGTAAAGGATCGTCAGCGCGTAACCGGTCAGAATGTGACGGCTGCTGTCGTCGGACACCATTGCAGGAAGAGTGAAGATGATCAGGCCGATGACGAAGAAGTAGAGGACCTGCACTGATCCGCTCATCAACGACTGCAGCTTCCCGCGTTGAGTGTTGTAGCGTTGAAAGGACGTGGCTGAAGTTTGCAGGACGTCGGAGAAGAAGGTCTCGCGTCGATCGCGGTGAAGCTTCAGTTCCTTGATTCCCTCTGTCATCGCTTGAAAATGGTTCATCAGGAAGTCCCATTCATCGCGCGCCCGTTTCATCAAATGGTCGGCCTGCTTCTCCATCAACTTGATCAGGGAGATCATGACGAACAGAAAAACCGTTAGCAGGATAAGCATCAAGCCTGAGAGATAACCGAGGTAGACGAGGAGTGCGGACATCACCGCCACGTTAATACAGAGCTGGGGGATCTGTAAGATGCCGGCGGTGATCGAGGGAATGTCCTGGTCCAACACAGCCAGAATCCGGTTGCTGCCTGCATTCTCGAGATTGCGCAGGGGAGTGTCCAGAATCTGCCGGCACAATCGCATGCGCATGTCGTAGTTGGTTTGCTGGATGAGCTGGATCGACAGCACACCCGAAATGTAAATTGCCGTCAGGTCAAAGACGACCAGCCCGCAAAACCCGAAGAGGTAGCGCCAGCTCGCCGGTCCGGGTTGGGCCACCCGGACAGCGATGAGCGCCACCAGCATCGCGCTCGAGAAGCCGGCCAGGACACCAACGATGATTCCGAGAACGATCGTGCGGCGCGAATGCTTGAGGTAAAAACCAAGTAGCCTGAAGATTGTCGAATTCATTCGGACCTCATTTCACCGGCCCCATCCAACATTCCGGCAAGCATCTTTTTGACTTCGTCATCCGAGAGATTAGGAATCTGTGCGATCAGGTTATCGATCTCGCCGTCTCCCGTTGCCGAAACAATCGGCGACAGAATGTCTTCGTCAGCAACTTTTTCGAATGTTTCTGAGCTGATGCCCCAGTAGCAGCGGTCGTACCCGAGTTTCTCTGCGACTGCCCACGTTTGTTCACTGAGAAACTCCTCGCGATAGTCATTGCGCCAACTTTCCGCGACTCGGTCGTCTATGCCTTTGTGTTCGTGGAATTTGATATCGCCCAACATCTTCCCGACTTCATACACACCGTCGCTCATTCGTTTCTGTTTCTCCAGATACGGCTCGATCATTTCCGGCTGGTATTCAATGCCGAGCCAGTTGCAGATCTCGCTCATCGCTGCTTCCGGCTCGCGCACCAGCCGCTCAAACTCGATCTGTCGCTGTCTTTCCGCAGGCACCTGGTCGAGGAATGAAAGGATATTTTGCTCACTGATGGTCCAGATCATCTCCGCCAGCTTGCGACCGCTGAAGGGTTGCGCAAAACGCGGGAAAATCTGTTCGAGGTGTGCTTCTTCAAACGAGTGAATCATGCCGTAAGGATTGCGCGTCAGGTGCAGGTAAAGTGGCTGATCGAATTCCAGCTCGCTTTGGCGCAACGTCTCGCTGTCCATCG
>JBKPNP010000776.1:0-5869 GCA_046732775.1 Acidobacteriota bacterium | reverse complement strand
GGTTTACGTTCCCTCTTCCTTTTAACCTTTCGCCGTTCCTTCGCCTTCCGTTTTGTGCCCGCCTTGACAATGTTCGCTGATTTTCGCTAATCTTCGGCTTACCTTCAAAGCGTAGGTTGAAAGCGATGTTTGCCTGTATTTACAGTCCGCAAATCCCCGCAGAATTGTCTTTGGCTGAGTTTGCTTATGCGTTTTCGCCACTTGTGGAAGAGACCGCTGCTAACACGGCGGTGATAGACGTTGAGGGGTGTGCACTGCGTTTCGGGTCGGCTTATGAACTCGCAACGCAGATGGCCCGGCAAGCGAAAGCGAAGCCGCCGCAAGGATTAGCCTGCCGGGTGAATGTGGCGCTCGCCACCAATCCTGACGCAGCGATCTATGCGGCTAAACATTTAAAAGGGATCACGTTTATTTCTGCCGGAGAAGAACTCAATGCGCTCGGGGAATTGCCGATCGAAAAGCTTTTAGAAAGTCTCGAAAGTCCAAAGTCGAAAACGAAAGAAAAGAAAGAGGCAGACAAGGTGTCTGCGCTCCCAGCTAACCTTGGAAATTGGACTTTAGATCTCTCCCGCGCTGCAGAGATTCTCGACACGTTGAAGCTCTGGGGTGTGCGGACGTTTAAGGATTTTGCCGCGTTGCCGGTCGCCGGAGTTTCTGAACGTTTGGGCCAGGTGGGATTAAGGCTGCAGGAGTTGGCGAGTGGAAAATGTCAGCGTCACTTGAACCTTAGAGATTCGCCGCCGGAGTTCAATAACGCAATTCAACTTGATTACCCGATCGCCGAATTAGAGCCGCTCGCTTTCATCCTCGCCCGGCTTCTGAATCAAATCTGCGCAAACCTCAACGCCTATGCGCTCGCTACCAATGCCTTGCAGGTCCAACTGAAACTGGAAAACGGTGCGATCCACGACATCAATCTCACCCTGCCTTACGCGATGCGCGACCACAAAGTGTTTCTCAAGCTCTTGTTGCTGGATACGGAAATGCATCCACCCCCGGCAGCGGTGACGGCAATCGCAATAACTTGTGAACCGGTGAAGCCGCGCGTTTTGCAGACCGGACTTTTCATTCCCCTGGCGCCTGAACCAGAGAAGTTGGAACTGATGCTGGCGCGCCTCGGCAAACTCGTAGGACCGGAAAACATCGGCTCCCCTGAATTGCTCGACACCCATCGCCCGGACGCTTTTCGCGTCAAACGATTTGAGTTGAAAGAAGCAAAGAAGAAAAAGCGCAAACAGCAAACAGCAGACAGCGGTCAGCCGTCAGCAACTCGAAACTCGGAACTCGGAACTCGAAACTCGTCTTTGGGGTTCAGAGTTTTTCGGCCGCCCTTGCGGGCGTTGGTGCAGTCAGAAAGTGGATGTCCCAGAGAGATAAGCGCCTGGGACAAAACGAAGAGTGTTCACGGGAAGATTGTTGGGGTTGCTGGGCCTTGGCGAACATCAGGCGATTGGTGGCGCCGGGATGGTTGGGCGCGTGATGAATGGGACGTGGCGGTGGCGGGCAAGGGTGGTCAGGGATTAGGGGTTAGAGGTCAGGTTCTTTATCGGATTTATCGCGAGCTGGGAAATGGGACATGGTTCGTCGAAGGGATTTACGATTGAAGGAAAGTGGGCAGTGAGCAGTGGACAGTGGGCAGGAAAGGTAGCAGTGAGCAGTGAGCAGTGAGCAGAAGAAAACAAAATTAACGAACGTTGATTCAGTGCCCCCTCCGCGCAGCCCACTGCCCATTGCGCACTGCCCACCGCCCACTTACATCGAACTCCACGCTCGCTCAGCGTTTAGTTTTCTCGAGGGTGCATCTGTGCCTGAAGAACTAATCGCGGCGGCGCAGACCTTCGACATGCCGGCGATGGGCTTGCTCGATCGCGACGGCGTTTATGGCAGTCCGCGTTTTCATCTCGCTGCCCAAAAGAATGGAATTAAGGCGCACATCGGCGCGGAAATTACTGTCAACGTCCAACGTCCCACGTCCGGACTAGTCCAAAGTTCACAGTTCAAAGCCGAAAGTTCAGAACACTCAAGCGACGCAGATGTCACCTTCGCGTTGCCACTGCTTGTTCGTACCCGGCAGGGTTATCAAAACCTCTGTCGCCTGATCACGTTGATGAAGTTGCGCGTGCCGAAACATGCGAAGCCGGGTGAATGTGCGGTCACGCCTGATGAGTTGGCTGAATACGCGGAGGGCCTGGTTTGTTTGACGGGTGATCGCGATGGGCCATTAGCGAAAGCATTACACCACCGAGGCACAGCGGGCGCTGAGGAAGCACAGAGACGAGCCGAGTGGCTAGTCGACGTATTCGGCAAACAAAACGTGTACGCGGAGCTGCAGCGCCATCTCAATCGTGATGAAGAGGCGCGCAACCAGGCAGTGTTGAATATCGCGCGCAGTTTGCAGCTCCCGTTGCTCGCCACCAACGGCGTGTCGCATGCGAGTCGGGCACAGCGCGAAGTGACCGATGTCTTCACCTGCATCCGCAATCACGTGCGTTTGGAAACTGCCGGACGTCTGCTCGCGACAAATTCGGAACGTTACTTGAAATCCGCCATGGCGATGACCCGCTTGTTTGCGGATCTGCCGGAGGCTATTCACAACACGACGGAGCTTTCCTCGCGTCTCGAATTTACGCTGACAGATTTGGGTTATGAGTTTCCGAAATATCCGGTGCCGCCGGGCGACACGATGACGTCGTTTTTGCGACAGCGCACCGAAGAAGGGGCGCGCCGGCGTTACACCGGCGCGGGTGGAAAGCCAACATACGAACGAGCGCGACCGCAGCTCGAACATGAGTTACGGCTGATCGAAAAGCTCAAGCTCGAAGGTTATTTTCTGATCGTCTGGGACATCGTCGAGTTTTGTAAGTATCAGGGAATTCTGATCCAGGGACGCGGCTCGGCAGCGAACAGCGCGGTCTGTTACAGCCTCGGCATCACCGCGGTCGATCCGGTGGGCATGGATCTTTTGTTCGAACGCTTTCTTTCTGAAGAACGCGGCGAATGGCCTGACATTGATCTCGATTTGCCGAGCGGCGATCAACGCGAGCGCGCCATTCAATACGTTTACGAGCGGTACGGAAAACTTGGCGCCGCTATGACTGCAAACGTGATTACTTACCGCGGTCGCTCGGCGGCACGCGAAGTCGGCAAAGCGCTCGGGTTCGATGACGACACGCTGAGCCGCCTGGCCGGCTTGGTCCACACCTGGGAGTGGAAAGATCCGAAGGATTCAACTGCACGACAGTTCAAAGATGCCGGCCTCGACCTGCGCAATCCGCGCATTAAAAAGTTCTTTCAACTGTACGAGCGCGTGCAGGATTTGCCGCGACACCTCGGTCAACACTCGGGCGGCATGGTGATTTGCCAGGGACAGCTGAATTCCGTCGTCCCGCTCGAGCCGGCCGCGATGCCCGGCCGCGTCGTGGTGCAGTGGGACAAAGAAGATTGTGCTGACCTCGGCCTGATTAAAGTTGACCTGTTGGGCCTCGGCATGATGGCGGTGCTGGAAGATTCGATTCAATTGATTCAGGACGCTTATGACGAGAAAGTCGATCTGGCCCATCTGCCACAGGACGACGAGGCGGTTTACAGCGCGCTGCAAAAAGCCGACACGATTGGCATGTTCCAGGTGGAGAGCCGGGCGCAGATGTCTTGTCTGCCACGACTGCGGCCGACGAAGTTTTACGACATCGTCGTGCAAGTCGCCATCATCAGGCCGGGCCCGATTGTCGGCAACATGGTGCACCCATATTTGAAACGGCGGCAGGGCCGCGAGCAGGTGGTTTACGCGCATCCGTCGCTCGAGCCGGTATTGAAACGCACGCTCGGCGTGCCTCTGTTTCAAGAACAATTGCTGAAGATGGCGATGGAGTGTGCCGACTTTTCCGGCGGCGAAGCGGAAGAGCTGCGGCGCGCGTTTGGCTTCAAACGATCGGAAGCTCGCATGAAAGAGATTGAAGTGAAACTGCGGCGCGGCATGGCGCGGAAAGGGATCACGCCGAAGGCGCAGGAAGAGATCGTGCAGGCAATCACTTCCTTTGCGCTTTACGGTTTTCCCGAATCACACGCGGCCAGCTTCGCGCTGATTGCTTACGCGAGTGCGTATTTGAAGTGTCATTACCTGGCGGCCTTCACCGCCGCAATTCTCAATAACCAGCCGATGGGTTTTTACCAGCCGTTCACGCTTGTCAAAGACGCGCAAAGGCATGGATTAACGGTGAGACCAGTCGACGTAACCCGATCAGATTGGTTATGCACGATCGAAGAAGAAGAGGGAAATGCGGAAAAAGGGGAAGCGGAAAAGCGGAAGGCGTTAACGATGCGTCTCGGGTTGCGCTATGTAAAAGGCTTAAGTGAAAACTCGGGGAAGGCGCTGGTACGTGAACGGATGAAGCGTCCGTTTGTGAGTATTGATGACCTGCATCATCGCGTGCCGGAACTGCGTAAGGATGAATTGCGAAAGCTCGCAGCGGTGGGCGCATTGAACTTCATACAAGAAAGTGTCCGACAAACTTTAGTTTGTCGTAGTCGAGAGTCGCAATCGATCGACGACAAACTAAAGTTTGTCGGACATACGAACCGTCGCGATGCGTTATGGCAGGTCGAACGCGTAGCGCGGCCGGCGGGGGAACTTTATGAAGCGCTGCACGAGCGAGACGGTAACTCACCTTTAACGCCGATGACGCGCGCTGAACGAATGAACGCAGACTTTCGCGGGACGGGGCTAACCGTGGGACGCCATCCGGTCGCGTATCATCGCCCGGAATTGAATAAGCTTGGCGTGTGTCGCGCCGTCGATATGCAGCAGCTGCCTAACGGCAGTGCAATTACCATTGCCGGTTGGGTGATTGTGCGCCAGCGTCCGGGCACGGCAAAAGGATTTGTGTTCTTGACGATGGAAGACGAGACGGGTGTGGCCAACGTGATCGTTACGCCGCAGTTGTTCGATAAGTATCGCTTGGTTTTGGTTGATCACCCGTTCCTTTTGATCACCGGCAAGCTGCAAAACCAGGACAACGTGTTTTCCGTCAAGGCCAGGACAGTGCGGGCGCTGACGTTTGCGGTTGAAGCCGCGCCTTCGCACGACTTTCACTGATAAAAGTTTCAAGTTTCAAGTCAGGAGAAGTTTCGAGTTCCGAGTTTCGAGTTCCGAGTCAAGAAAAGATCAGTTTCGGATTCCGAGTCAAGAAAAGATCAGTTTCGGGTTCCGAGTTTCGAGTTTCGAGTCCGTAGCCTGACGCGCCGGGGCAGTAGCCCGACAGTCATGGAGGGCTACGCGGCCATTCAACCTCGGGACGACAACTCGAAACTCGGAACTCGAAACTCGGAACTCGAAACTCGGAACTCGGAACTCGAAACTCGGAACCAGGTTTTCGGTCCGCAATTTTCGAGAAGACCCACTTGTTGAAGCGGTGCTAAACTGGCCCGCGCAACCAAAACTGAATAGACGTGGACTCAACTCTTACCCCCGGAAAAGGAGAACACAAATGAAGATCAATTACCCTGCGGTTATTGTCTGCGCGATTGTGCATTTCATGCTTGGCGGCATCTGGTATGGCGTCATCTTCGGCAACAAGTTCATTTCGCTGATTGGCTGGACGCCGGCGCAGCTTGAAAAGGTAGCCAGCCAAACTCATGGCACGGAATACCTGATCTCCTTCATCTGTTCGCTGGTGCTGGTTTATATCCTCGCGCACTTCGTTCAGTACACCGGCGCGAAGTCAGCCGTCGGCGGTATGCAGACGGGTTTTTGGCTTTGGCTTGGCTTTGTTGCGACCACGCAGCTGGCGACGGTCGTGTTTGAGTTGCGACCGCTCGGTCTCTATTTGCTCAACGTGGGCTATCAGTTAGTTGCCTGTTTGCTCTGCGGCGC
>JBKPNP010000775.1:0-4360 GCA_046732775.1 Acidobacteriota bacterium | reverse complement strand
GGGTTTTCGAACTGGAAATACGCGCCTCTCATACCTGGCAACCGCGGCCGAACGGCGGCGAAACCCGTGACGATCGCGAGTTGTCGATTGCGGTCTGCAACATAGAAGTAAAGAAGTCATGAGTGATGAGTGATGAGTATTGAGTGATGAGTGATAAGCAAACTGGACGCCATCGTTATCATGGCGATGTACTATCAGGCATTACTCATCACTCATTACTCATCACTCATAACTCAGTACTCCTCCCTCATCACGTTTTCAATGGCTTTATGAATATCCTGATCGCCACAACTCAAGTTCCGTTCACGACCGGCGGTGCTGAAGCGCACGTCCAGGGCTTGCAGCGCGCCCTCATCGAGGCCGGTCACGAGGCGGAAATAGTTGCGCTCCCGTTTAAGTGGTACCCACCCGCGGAAATTCTGCGTGGTGCGCTCGCGTGGCGACTACTCGATCTCAGCGAAGCGAATGGCAAACCTGTTGACCTCGTCGTCGGCATGAAGTTTCCCGCCTATCTCGTCGCGCACGAGCGCAAGGTGCTCTGGATAATGCACCAGTATCGCGCGGCTTATAATCTTTGGGACACGCCCTTTGATGATCTGTCGCCATATCCGGACGGCGCACAGGTGCGCGAGTGGATCCGGCAGGCCGACAATCGTTTGATACCGCAGGCAAAGAAGGTTTTTGCGAACTCGCAGACCGTTGCCGATCGGTTGCGCCGGTACAACCAGATCGAAAGTGAGCCGCTTTATCATCCCCCGCCGCGCGCGCGACATCTGCGGAGCGGCGACCAGGGAGATTACATTTTTTATCCCAGTCGTCTGGAGCCACAGAAGCGCCAGGAACTTCTGATCGAGGCGGCGCAGTTTCTCAAAACGCCGGTCAAGATTGTGCTGGCCGGCGGCGCGCGCGATCCGAAACACTACGAGAGCTTAGTCAGGAAATTTAAGGTTGCTGAACGCGTCTGCCTGCGTGGCTTCGTTTCGGAATCGGAAATCCTCGACCTGTATGCGAACGCGCTCGGCGTTTGTTATTTACCTTTTGATGAAGACTACGGCTACGTCACGCTCGAGGCCATGCTCTCCGGGAAGCCGGTCGTGGTCGCGAACGATGCAGGCGGCGCTGCGGAGCTTATCGAGCACGGACGGGAGGGGTTGGTCGTCAATCCCGATCCTGCGGAGATCGCCGGGGCAATCGACTCGCTTTACAACGATCGCGAGCGAGCGCGCGCCATGGGCCGTCGGGGACAAGAGAAACTGCGAGCGCTAAATTTGTCGTGGGAACACGTCGTAGAAAAGTTACTCGACGGCGCAAATTAATCCCCGTAGTCGTTGCCGAACCGCTCGAATCGAAGTGAGGTCATTACCAACCGCGGTAGCGGTGGGTTTTGGATTACAGACTGCCTATTGGCGATTTCGGATTTGCGTATCGCGATAAAGCCAATCGGCAATCGCCAATCTGAAATCAACTGCCTCCCCCCTACCGCGGGTGGTACTGACGTCGCTCCCAAACTGACTCGATGCGGGCAGCTCACCGCCTTGGCAGGTGCGAGACAAAGAACTAAAATGCGGCTCATTATTTTCCAGGGGGCGCTAATGACTTTCTCACTTCCGAATAGGATTCTAAAAACTCAACTCGCAGGCGTGCTGATAACGGTAGCGATGATTTTGAATGCGCTGCCTGTTTCAGTTGCCAATGCGAGGAAGTTGCAATCAGAGCCGGCCGCGGCCCAGGCCGCGTCGCTCGCGTTCAGCAATACCACCTACTTCACAACTGAAAACGCCGGACACTTCGACGTCACCGTCAACCGAACTGCCGACACGTCGGGCACCGCAACAGTGGAGTATGCGACGGTGGACTCTGACGCAACGCAAAAACAGGATTACGAGATTGCGCTCGGCAAGTTGGCCTTTAATCCGGGGGAAACCAGCAAGACTTTTCGTGTGCTTATCGTCGATAACAATGAAATCGGCGGGGGCAGCTCCCACGACCTGAAGCTGGTCTTAAGTAATCCGACCGGCGCCACTTTGGGCAATCCAAGCGAGGCCAGGCTGTTCATCTCCGACAACGAAGGCGACACCCCCGGGCAGCCTCCGAATATTATCGACGACCCGCAATACTTTGTCCGGCAACATTATTTCGACTTCCTGAATCGCGAACCGGATCAGGCTGGCCTCGACTTCTGGACCAGTCAAATAACTTCATGCGGTGGTCTGCAGTTGTGCGTCGAACGAAAACGCATCAACGTGTCAGCCGCGTTTTTCCTATCGCTCGAATTTCAACGCACGGCCGCGATCGCTTATATCGCGGAGCGAGCGGCGTTCGGTGGTTTGCCGCGGTACATACCCTTCATGCGCGACATTCAGGCGTTACAAAAGGGATACATTTTTGGTCCTCCTCAGACCGAGGCGATACTGGAAACAAACAAGCAGGCGTTCTTCGATGAGTTAGTAACGCGGCCGGAGTTTACAGCGAAGTATGCCACTCTCTCGAATCAGGATTATGTTTCGGCGCTCTTCGCTAACGCACCATTGAATACAACTACGGGTGAACTCTACGTTGCGCAGCTGAAGAGCGCTGAACAAGTGCCCGCCAGCAATTCGCCCGCAAAAGGGCTCCTGATTTTAAGACAAGCCAAAACCGGGTTGAGCGTTTCCATCAGCCTTTATCTCAGCGGCCTGACCAGCGCGGAAACGGCGGCACACCTTCACGGGCCAGCTGCCCCTGGATCCACTGGCCCCGCCATCGTGACTCTGCCGAGCGGGTCGTTTGTAAACTTCGAGACGCCATTAACGCTGTCGCAATTTCGCGATCTCTCGGGCGGACATCTTTACGTCGACGTTCACACCGCAAACTTCCCCGACGGCGAAATTCGCGGTCAGATTCCCAGTAATGCTTTCGTCATCGCCATGATTACCCGGAGCTTGGACGATGGGATCATCAACCGTGCTCAAGCGCTTAGATTGGTCGCTGAAACAGACTTTCTGAATCAACTCGAACTCAACCGGATGTTTGTGCTCATGGAATACTTTGGTTACCTGAGAAGAAATCCGGATGAGTCACCCGACAGCAACCTCGACGGTTTCAACTATTGGCTGAACAAACTGAATGCCGCCAATGGAAACTATATCGAAGCAGAGATGGTGAAAGCGTTTATCTCGTCTGACGAGTACCGGCGGAGATTCCGCGCGCCCTAAAGGCGACGCTCCGCGGCGAGCGCCCTCTACGCCGGGGGCAGTAGCCCGACAGTGATGGAGGGCTACGCCAAGCGCAACTCTCGTGGTACTGATACTTCAATCCAGTTGAGTGTCAGCGTAGCCCTCCATGACTCTCGGGCTACTGCCCCCGGGCCACGTCCCCTACTGCGACTGAGGGTGTGCTGGACCAACCATATCCACGTCCGGCTACTGACCCGGCGTAACCGCCTTATCGCGGTATTCGCCCGATTCGAGGAAGACGCGGCTGAGACTACGATAGTCTCCAGTGCGATTCAAATTCTTCAGCCAGTAGTTGTAACCGGTGAGATCGGTATCAGGAGCTGCCGCGGGATCTCGCCGGAGGTAAGCAAAATAGTGAACCAGGACGTAGGCTGCGTTGTAATCAAGTTGGTTTGACTTCGAGTTTTCTGAAATCCGCAGCAAGACCGAACTTCGCGCCAGCGCGCTCTGATTCATTTGCGCCAACAACTCCGACTTCGCTGCAGCGTTATCTGCTTGTCCGGCATTTGCCAAAAGAGCCGCAACGTATTCCTCATTCGACTTTGCGTCGTAGCGGGACTTGAAATCCGCGCGCTCCATCCACCGCTGAGCCAGCGTCTGTTTGTTTTTCTCGAGCACCTGCTTCCAGCCGTCGCTGTTCACGAACAGACCTTGTCCAATCATTCCCAGGTCGCTCATGAATTCCCCGTATTGCGGCGGGCGATCAAAAGCCGCTTTGTACATTCGAAAAACTGCGTAGCTAATGTCAGGAAATTCCATCAGCAAGTAATACGGATCTTTTTCGACTCGAGCTGCCAGTTCGCGCGGCGGCGGCTCGGCTCGATAAGAGGAGTTGGAGGTGACAGCGGTCGTTTGATAAATCGTAGTGTTCGGCGTGCGATAAACCGCGTTTAGATTTTGATCGAAGAAAGCGGCGTTTGCGTGTAGCTCCTGTCGTTCGCTTTCGCCGACGAAGACGTAGTCGACGTGATAATAACGAAGCAGCTCCAACGCTTCGGAGTCGCCTGCATAAATTCTTTTCACATCAGACTCGCGTTCGCGAAACTCGTATCCGTGACTCCAAAGCCAGGCTGTGTTCCCGCGCACGATGGCTCGCCCCGCAAGTAATAAAACAGGTTGCTGCAGCGATGGTGCGGTCAGAAACA
>JBKPNP010000774.1:0-3655 GCA_046732775.1 Acidobacteriota bacterium | reverse complement strand
ACGCCAGCGCCGCTTCGCCATCGCTCACCGTATCCACCGTGTAGCCCTCGGCTTCGAGATTGAAGCGCAAGCCATCAGCTAAGTGCTGCTCGTCTTCAACTATTAGCACGTTGTTCATCTGAACAGATGTTGTCGCCGTTGAACTCATAGTCGTGGCAATTCGATCGTAAACCGGCTGCCGTGGCCGGGTCCTTCACTCTCCGCGAAAACCCGGCCGCCATGCTTCTCAACTACTGAGCGCACAATGAACAGTCCGAGTCCCGTCCCTTTAATGCGCGCCATTACCCGTCCGGGCACGCGATAAAAGCGACGGAAGATGCGCTTCAACTGCGCGGACGGAATGCCGATGCCGGTGTCTTTAATTCTCACCGCCACTCTTTTCTCACCGAGGGCTGCAACCTCTACCGCGACGTGGACGTCTTTGACGGAATACTTCACCGCGTTGTCCAGTAGGTTTGTTATTGCCGCGCGCAGCTCGTCGGCGTCGGCTTTTACGAGCGGACGTTCACCGTTCACCGATTCCTGAAATGACACTGCTTCTGACGCGAGGTTATGGCGAACACGCGTCAGGTCGGCGCATTCACGCGCCAGCTCGCCGATGTCCACTTTGCGAAAGTTCAGCTTGCGATTGCGTTGACCTGACTGTCCCGCGCGCAGCACCTGATCGACTGTCTGCATGAGCCGGTCGCTATCGCCGAGCATCACGTCGTAAAACTCTTGCCGCTTCTCTTCGCTGATTTCGCGCTGCTTTAGGGTCTGCAGATAAAGACGAATGGATGCGAGCGGCGTTTTTAGTTCGTGAGTTACCGCGTTGATAAATGCATCGTGTTGTTCGTTGCGCCGTATCTCGCGGATAAGGAATGTCGTGTTGAGCACGAGGCCGGTAATGATCAGCAGGAAAAAGATGATGCCGAAAACGAGTAGGGCGATCTCGCGGACGTTAAGGAGGATCCAACTGACGTTGAGCGCGACGGCCAACGCCACCAGACAAGCGCCGAGGGTAATGAAAAAAGCTATGGACTTGCGACGACCGCTAACAGCCATGTGGGCATTGTACAGTGGGCGGTGGACGGTGGGGCAGTGGGCGGTGGCGGCTTGTTGGCCACTGCGTCGGAGGCTGCCGAATCAGGCAGGCAGGATGCCTGCGCTCCCAGCATTAGTGACGCTCACACTCGAGCAAGCTTTCACCTAATTAAAAATACAAAAGGCAGCAAGCATCGCTGCTCGCTGCCTTCTGCTTCGTGCCGTCTGCCTACTGGCTACCGGCTACTGCGTACCGCGTTCTGCCTTCCGGCCACTGCCCACTGTTCACTGCCCACTGTCCACTGCTCACGCTGCCTTGCGCATCTCCACGGCCTCTCGCCCTGCCGCAGCGATCTGTTCCTGGCTGATAAGTCGAATGCCTTTCGCGAGCCCCATTAGCTGCAGAGCGCGTATGCCGTACCAGTTAAAGTCGATTTCGTACCAGGTGAGTCCGTGGCGTGCCGCGCGCGGATGCGCGTGATGATTGTTGTGCCAGCCCTCGCCAAACGATAGGAGCGCTACCCACCAACTGTTGGTCGAGTCGTCAGTAGTTTTAAAACGTCGCGTGCCCCACAAGTGTGTAGCCGAGTTGACCAGCCAGGTGAAGTGCAAGCCGATGGTAACGCGCAGGAAAACGCCGACGAACAGAAACGACCAGCCGCCCATGGCATACAGCACGCCGCCTGAAATAATCAGCGGCACGTAGTAGAAGGTGTTGAGAAACACGTGAACGCGATCCTTCATCAGGTCCGGAGCGTAACGCTGCATCACAGCCTGATCGTGCTGTTGCGCAGTGCCGCGCAAAATCCAACCCATGTGTGCCCACCAACGACCGTCGCGCGGCGTGTGTGGATCGCCCACTTCGTCTGTGTGTGCGTGGTGGATGCGGTGAGTTACAACCCAATTAATCGCGCCGCCTTCGAGTGCAAGCAGTCCGCAAAACGTCAGAAAATATTCAACCAGCTTCGGCGTCTTATAGCCGCGATGCGTAAGCAGCCGATGAAACCCCATGCCGATACCCAGGCTTCCCGAAATCCACCAGAGCAAAAGCGTCACCGGCAACACCTTCCAACTCAACATGAAAAGAGCTGCGACTGCGCAGGCGTGAAAGATGATCATGAAAATGGAAGTGTTCCACTTAATCGCGCCGTGTTTGTTAAGGTTGACGGTTTTACTGGTCATTCTTGCTCCGATTATCTGCAAAATTTTGCCGGGGACGCATTTGATGCTGAACGCAACCTCATACTAACAACCGCCTGCCGATGTTGTTGTAATACTTGTGTAATCAACCTTTAGGGGAAGTCAGGCGAGCACTCGCGAGTGGGCCGTCAACTTGCTTGGGTGAGTTAAATAGTGCATTATTACGGTGTTCTCCTTCTCTCCCGCATCAACGGTGATGCGCCACGCCAAAAACAACGGCTTCGGCGTTTTAGATAGTGCGAGAGCGGGTAATAACAATTTGAAGAAGCTGCTCAACTGAGCGCCCGAACGCGGGCCTTCGCTGCTACCGTACTACGAAGCCACCTTGATTCGAAGCTTCTCTTCATGCTCCCACGCGAGCCAAGGAACAATCTACATTTATGGCTATGAAACTTTACGTCGGAAACCTTTCGTTTCAGACATCGAGCGAAGACCTGCAGCAACTTTTCTCACAAGCAGGCACGGTTGAATCAGCATCCGTAGTTGAAGATCGCGACACCGGCCGTTCACGCGGCTTTGGCTTTGTCGAAATGGCTACAAAAGAAGAAGGCGAAAAAGCAATTGAGCAGTTCAACGGCACCGACTTCGCAGGTCGTAACCTGACCGTCAACGAGGCACGACCACGAGAAGATCGTGGCGGTCGCGGCGGTGGTGGCGGCGGACGCGGTGGCTACGGTGGTAATCGCGGCGGCGGCGGTGGCCGTGGTGGTTACGGCGGCGGCGGTGGCGGTCGGGATAATTCGCCTCGCTGGTAGGTCGCACAACAGCGTGAATGGTAAATGCTGAGTACAGAAAGCTCCCATTTACCATTCACAAAGAATGAAACAAATCACAGTGTCAGTTTAAGAACCTATTTACTAATCACTATTTACTATTCACTCGGAAAGGCGTTTATGGAAAAGCAAACTGTTGAAAAGGCTGAGAGACAGACATACGCGATTGGCGACCGCGTTGAAAAGCTCTGCGCTGTTTGTCAGGAAGAGCGCGGCCACGTCGTCGCTTCAATCACCAAGAGAGGTTTAATCTCGCGAGTTACCTGCCCGAAGTGCGGCACTCGCGGCTCGTTTTCCAATGGAGCTAAACTGACGAAGGGTCGATCCAAGACCGTCAACAGCGAACCGTATGATCGCACCCGAACGTATCGCACCGGCCAAACGATGAGTCACCCAATTTGGGGAGCCGGCGAAGTTACGGCGCTGATCGAGCCAAGAAAAATCGACGTATTGTTTGCCGATCGCATTCGACGTCTGATTCATTCGCGCTCGGACGCCTAAGCTTCGGCGCCATTGAGTCTCAAGAAGGTCGCGTTAGATCGCGGCCTTCTTTTTTTGTGCCCTCGACCTTTCCGACCCGACATGAGCGCCGATCGATCAACGCGAACACAAATTCAGAATCGGGAGCGGTAGCGACCGGGTCAACTTCCGTTAACATT
>JBKPNP010000773.1:0-1001 GCA_046732775.1 Acidobacteriota bacterium | reverse complement strand
CCGCGCGTATCTATGCGGAAGCCGCACTGCTCAATCCAAACGATCCGCAGTACCTGGTTGCTGAAGGAACTGCGCTAGTTGAGCAAGCGTCCGCTACCGACGCTTCACAATCGAAGGCCGCGGCGGATGAACGGACGTTTGCTTTCAATGAGGCTGAACGCGTTCTTACCAAGGCGCTCGGTTTGAACAAGAAACTGGGAGAGGCCCACCTGCAACTCGCCCGACTTTATGAGAAGCGTGGCGAGAAGGCGCGGGCGGCGAATGCACTCGAGCAGTATTTGCGAAACGCACCAAACGTGAAGAATCCGGAGGCGGTGCGCGAAGCGATTAAGAAGTTACGAAGTTAAGCGAACGCTCGCTTATGTTTTGTCTAAGAACCGCGCCACACCCTGCTGACAATCCTCTGTCTTACGAGCAATCACATTGACGTCAACACCCGTTTCCAAAGCTTCGCCAAAACGCATTCCATCCATTTGATACAGCAACGTTTTGGTGAGGCTAACCGCCGATTTGCTTAACGTTTCAAAGCCGCGCGCGTATTCAGTGACGTCTTCGGTAAACGTCTCGTCCGGAAAAACCTGATTGACAAGGCCAAAGGCTTTCGCCTCGTCCGCAGTAATCTCAGCTCCGCGAGTGATGAGCTCAAACGCGCGTTTCTCCGAAATATTGCGACGCAGGATCGCCATCACCATCGCCGGCACGAAACCAATCTTCACTTCAGGATAACCAAACTTCGAGTTAGCGGAGGCGAGCACGATGTCGCAAGCACTCGCTAATCCGCAACCGCCCGCGAGCGCGCGGCCGTGCACCGCCGCAACTACCGGCAGACTCACGCTCCGGATCAACGTAAGTAGTTCCATCAAGTCGCGTGCGTCCGAGGCGTTTTCCGCTATCGATCCTTCGCGAATAGTTTGCAGTGATGACAAGTCAGCTCCGGAACAAAAGTCTCGCCCTGCGCCGGCAATGATAACTACGCGCGCGGCCTCACTCGATTCGGCCTC
>JBKPNP010000772.1:0-5751 GCA_046732775.1 Acidobacteriota bacterium | reverse complement strand
GCCACCAATCACGTGAACATGACGACTGCAACGTATTGTGTCTCGGTGCGCGCGTGATCGGCGAAGAGTTGGCGCTGGAGATAGTGCGCGCGTTTGTGGCGGCGCGCTTTACAGGCGAGGAGCGACATCGGCGCAGACTGGAAAAGGTTGCTGCGATTGAGGAGCGGGAATGAACCTCTGCTTATTTACGTTCCATGCTTTAGGCGGCGAGTTTCAGATGTGCTTTCGCTCCAGCGGAGCGAGATGTTTATAGCCTCAAACAATTCCCCAATTGGAGCGCTCCAGCGGAGCGCAATGTCGCTTCGCTTCTGTTCATCATCTGAACTTCGCTCCTACCGGAGCGATGTAGTTTGCTGTAGCCCCTCCTGCTATAGACATGTTGCTCCGCTGAACCGAACACGCGGTAGTGTCCTGAAGGGTGTTGCTAACTCTTTGGCCGCTTAAAGAGCATCCTTTGCCCTGTAAGCCCAAAAGCCTTTAGGGGATAACAAAATGTGAGTTCCCAGCCTAACTCTCCTAGCTCAGGTAGAAACAACGCAATATCCTTATTTCCCCATTGTTGTACCAGTGCGGCTTGGTTCGGACCGGCTATCGCCATCACACTGAACTGTGTTTGGACAGTATTCTGAGTGTCAACCAGTAGATATTCCCACTTCGACATGATGCGTCTCCTAAGGTTCGTTGGGTTCAAGAGCAACCTTTAATGCCCAAAGGTGCTTTGTAATTCGTACGGCCATTGCTGCCGTGCGGTAAGGCTTTTGTGAATCCGAAAACGCATCTTACTTCAAGTGGAATTATCGTTCCTGACTACAAACCGCAGCGCCTTCGGCATCACTCGGAATTTCACTGGTGTAACCCCACGCACATTACCATCAGCCTCGATCAGCATCGCATCTGCATCTGAGAACGTTTCGATTGTCACTGTCTCGCCCTGGACGATGCGCACCTTTGGATTTTTAACGTGCCCGCCTGCGTGAATTCGCGTCAGCTCGCGCATGACATTCGCGCGATTCAATCCGGAGGCGGTAATAACGTCGAGCTTGCCGTCGTCAATTTGTGCTTCAGGCGACAGCATCATGCCGCCGCCGGCGTAGAGCGCATTCGCCACTGCGACCAGGTTCATGTTGCCCGCAATCAATTCGCGGTCATCGACTGAAACGCGCACCGGTCGTTCACGCCAATGCGCCAGGGCGCCAACCGCGGCGAGCGCGAACCGGCCTTCGCCGGAAAGTTTGCGCATCAATTTTCCCTGCGCTGCGACACGTGCCGCTGTTTCGCCGCCAATGCCCATGGTCGACGCGTTAATACAAATGAATGGCGTTTGATAGTTGTCGCAAAGTCCGTAAAGAACATCCACTGTGCGGAGCCTCTCGGCGGACGGCTGACGACAATAGGAAATGAAAGTGCTAATCCAGGCTGCCAGCGGTTCGCGCGCCCCGATTTCGCTACGCGCAAAATCGTCGCCAGTGCCGGAAGGCAAAACCGCCAGCACTGCATCCGCGCTTACCGGTGACGGAAGATCAACGCTTGTCTCACTAAACTTAAAGAATCCCTGCGCTGCTTCACTCAACGTGCCGTCGCCGCCCACGACCGCGATGGTTTTTACTCCTGCGTCTAATGCCGCCCGAACTCGCACAGTCGCGTCGCCGGCGTACGTGGTTTCGTGAAAATCAAAAGCAACGTCGTGAGTCGCCAGTTGCGTTCGCACAATCGGCCACGCCTTGCGGGCCTTTGCAGCAGCGTTGTTAACGATTATGAGCGGTTTGATCGGGGCGGGCACGCGCGAATATTAGCAGTGAGCAGTGGGTAGTGGGCAGAAAAGCAGAAAGCAAAAGGCAGCCGTGACTAGTGAGCAGAAACGCAAAAGGCAGAAAGCACGGCGTCTGTCGTCCGCTGCTTTCTGCCTAGTGCCTTCGGCCTAGTGCCTACCGTCTACTGACTACTGCCTTTATGATCGGGCCCGTGCGCGTCGTGCCGAGAGTGCCAGTTCGCGAGCGCGAGGCATCGCATCAACTGCCCTCGCGATTTGCGGGTCGGTCTCATTGAGCACCTGCACCGCGGCCAGCGATCCATACGACGCTGTCGCCAGCTCAAATCGCAATTGTCTTTCAACAAACGGACGCACGCGATCCAACTGCTCCGGTGTCACTTTGAAAACCGGTCGTGCCGCCACGAACCGTTGCAACTCTTTATATAACGCGTCATTAACCACCACGTCTGTTGCCTGAATGTCATGGCTATATTGAAGTGGGCCTTGAACTTTATATTTCTCAAAACCCGCCACGCGGCCCATCGTCAAATCCAGGGCAAAAGCAAAAATTGAATCGGTCACGCGTGCTTCCTGAACGCCATATCTCACCGGTTGAGACAATTCGTCGGGAGATATACCGCCGCCGCCATAAACCGCCCGGCCGGTGTCCGTGTGACTCTCAGGACCTGAAGGACTTTGCGTTGTCGTTTTCTCTTTCGACAGGCCACCGCGGGTGTAGTAATCGTAAAAACCGCCGTTCGAGTAGTCGCGCTGAATGAGGCGACCTGAAGGCGTGTAGTATTTAGCTATCGTCAACAGCAAAGCTGAATCGTATTCGAGCTGGTAGGGAAGTTGTACTAACCCTTTTCCAAACGTACTCTCGCCCACGATCAGCGCGCGGTCATGATCCTGAAGCGCCCCGGCCACGATTTCCGCTGCGGATGCCGTATCGCCGTTAACCAATACGACGAGCGGTACGGTGTCGGGATTATCGTTGGCCGCGACAAATGGTTCGGTGCTGCCGCGAATGCGACCTTTCTGCGATACGATCAATTGCCCGCGTTGCAGGAACATGTTGGCAACACGTACAGCCTGGATAAGCAGTCCGCCGCGATTATTGCGCAGATCCAACACCAGCATGTTCATGCCCTTGGTGTGGAGGTCCTGAAGCGCTGCCTCAAACTCGTCAGCCGTGGTGGTGTTGAATCCGCCCGTCATGGCAACGTAACCAACACCCGGTCGCACCATGTAAGCCTGCGGAATGGACGGCAATGAAACAGCATCGCGCGTGATGTTCACCGTTTCAACTTTGCCCGTCCCTGTGTGCTCGACTGTTACTTTGACTTGCGTGCCCAACGGCCCTAGCAGGAATTTGCGAACTTCAGAAAAATTCTTGCCCTTCATTGACTGGCCATCGACCGCCACGATCTTGTCGCCGAAGCCGAGTCCAGCGCGTGCTGCGGGCGCATCTTCAAAAGTGGCGCGGATGTAGGTGTTGAGATCGTCGCCCTGATGCAGATCGCCGATCGTCGCTCCAATGCCGTAGTACTGCGAACGCTGTTCAGTTTTGAACTCGGCAAAATCCGCGGCATCGAGATAGTTCGAGTGCGGGTCAAGCACCTTCAGCATGCCGTTGATCGACGATTTGAAAACCGAGTTGTACTCCAGCTTTTTGCCGTCAATATAATTTTCCTGAATCACAGACAGCGCCTCGGCCACATCACCCTTGACTACCGTCGGGGTAACACGCGCGCTCGAGGATGTCGTTGTGGCTTGGGAACCTGTTGTCAGGCTTCCGGGCTGGCGTCGCGCCGAACCCTGTTGCGAATAAATGACTGCGGAGAGACCTAAAAGAAGAATGAGTGCGGCCGAAACATAAAATCTTGTTCTCACAAAGCCTCCTAAAGAGCTGGCTTACGACCCGAAAATCCTGCCTCCCAAATTGTCCGCCTGAACGGGCAAAAGGGCTGCAAGGATAACACGAACGCAGGGGATCATTTGAATATCAGGAACAGGAAAGAGCGAATAGCTTAAATAAAGAGCAGTTTTCTGAATTTCGATTCAGAAGTTCGCATTCCTGAAGCCGGCAAATGCCCCGCGGGTTTCGTCGGGAAATCCCTGACCTGGTCGCATTTCAAATCGAGATCAAATTCGTGGGGTTAGTGAGTTCACCTTTAGAAAACGTTGCCCTAAACTCCAGACGGCGCTAACAGAAATGATTTTCTTCTTTGGCTTTTTCCCGCCCATCATGATTACACTAGCCCTGAAATTCGACACGTCGTGCCGCGAAATGCCTGTTAGCGCTTCGCCTCTACCCCGAGGGAAGTGAAACGCGGTCACCCGGCGTACCTACAAAACATACATGGCTGACTGCACTCGAGCGAGCGGCTGAGTGCGCCGGCCAATCAACGGAGGATCCGGAATGGCGAATGCGCTCGATCGAAACGAATTGTTCTCTTTTGCAAAGAGTCACCGTCAGGAATACGAAGCGCTACTGAAGAGGTTCGTGGAAACGCCGACCGTCTCCTGCGATCCTTCGCACGCGGCAGACATCCGCGCCGGACTCGACCTCACCGTTGAAACCCTGCGAGGCTACGGTGGCAAGGTTGATGTTTACAAAGTGAACAAGGGCAATCCGCTCGTTCACGCGGCCTTTGGTAATAGTGAAACCGCGCCAACGGTCACCGTCTATAACCACATGGACGTGCAGCCGGCGTCGCGGGAAACCGAACCGTGGGACAGCGAGCCATTCATCATGACGACCAAAGGCGATAGCTATTTTGGTCGTGGCACCACTGACGACAAAGGTCCGGCACTCGCAGCTCTGTTCGGCGCACGCGCTGCTTTGGAAGCCGAGGTGCCGATCAACATTCGCTTTCTCTGGGAGTTTGAGGAAGAGATTGGTTCGCCGAATTTCGAGAGCATTATTTCGAAAGCACGTTCAAACTTGAAGACCGACTCAGTCGTCGTTTCCGATACGGTTTGGGTTTCGCGGGATCGGCCTGCGAGTTCAGCCGGCCTTCGCGGGTTGTTGGGATTTCTGCTGAGACTCGAAACCGGCGAGGTTGATACTCACTCAGGCGAAACGGGCGGCGCCTCCCGCAATCCGATTGCTGAGCTGATGCGACTCGTTTGCGATCTGTACGACCCTACGACCGGAAAGATCAAAATCAAAGGTTTCTACGACGACATGATTCCGCCTACGAAACGGGAATTGAACGACTGGGCCAATTGCGGGTTCAACGCGCGCGCATTCAAGAAGGCGCATCACTTGAAACTGATGCGCAGTGACGATCCGCTGGAATTGATGAAGCGCATTTGGGGAATGCCGACGTTCGAAGTTCACGGCGTGGTTGGTGGTTATCAGGGGCCGGGCGTGAAGTCGATCGTGCCGCCGCGGGCGGAGGTCAAGGCCTCGTTTCGTTTGGTGCCGGGACAAGACCCTGAAAAGATCAAGAAGCAACTGTCAGCCGCGGTGCGAGAATTGAATCGTGACGTGACGATTCAATTTGAGTCCTCGGCGCCGGCATTTCGCACCGTGTTGGAAGGCCCGCTGCCCGAAGCACTGCAACGCTCCGTCAAGTTCGCATTCAAACGCGACGCGGTCTTTGTTAGAGATGGAGGAACGATCGGCGCGATGACGAGTATCGAGAAAGTTTTGAAGTGTCCGGTCCTTTTCCTCGGCTTATCGCTTCCCGAGCACGGGTATCACGCACCGAATGAAAACTTCGATTGGCAACAGGCTTCGGGAGGAATGGTTGCGTTTGCCAAGTATTTCGAGGAAATAGCGAACCTGGGCAACGCGTGAGGGCGTTCGTCAAATCACACAAGCGAGGCGCTCTTCGTTAAGGGCGACGAAGCTGAGTTTTTCGTAAAAGTGTCGCGCTTCCGGATTTTCGAGATGGACGCCAACGTCGATCCGCGTCACTGATTCTTTCCGCAACTGATCCTTCAATTGCTCGAGCAGGGCGGTGCCGATCCCCTGTCCACGGCGATCCGCT
>JBKPNP010000771.1:0-2763 GCA_046732775.1 Acidobacteriota bacterium | reverse complement strand
TCTAAACTGTACATTTAACAAAAGCTGAGAGTATAAAAGTCCCATGTTAATTGTGATGAAAGCAGACGCGACCGAAGGCCAGGTTGAGGCCGTCGTGCGCGTCATTCAGGAACTTGGCTATCGCGCGCACCCGATGCCGGGAGCGTCGCGTACGGCAATCGGCATCACCGGAAATCCCGGGGCGGTCGACCCTTCACATTTTGAGAACCTGCCGGGCGTTTCCGAAGCCGTTCGCGTCAGCAAGCCTTACAAGCTGGTGACCGTTGATCTACGTGCAGAGAAGACTGTGGTTCAGGTTGGAGACGCCAGCATAGGCGGTGACGAACTCGCCATCATCGCCGGCCCTTGCGCGATCGAAAGTCGTCAACAGGCGTTCACGGTCGCTGAGGCAGTACGCCGCAGCGGCGCGAAGTTTTTCCGCGGCGGGGCGTTCAAGCCGCGCACGTCGCCGTATGCATTCCAGGGTCTCGGCGAAGATGGCTTGAAAATCCTCGAGGAAATTCGTGAGCAGTTTGGCCTTAAGATCGTTACCGAAGCTTTGGATGAAGCGGGCGTTGATCTGGTCGAACGATACGCCGACGTCATCCAGATTGGCGCTCGCAGCATGCAAAACTTCACGCTGTTGCGACGGGTCGGTAAGTCGCGTTTGCCGGTGCTGCTGAAGCGCGGGCTATCAGCCACTCTGGATGAATGGCTGCTGGCGGCTGAGTACATCATGTCTGAAGGCAACTATCAGGTGGTGATGTGCGAGCGCGGCATCAGGACGTTTGCGCAGCACACTAGGAACACGCTTGACCTCTCGGCCATTCCCGCGGTGAGGCGCATTTCGCATCTGCCGGTGATCGTCGATCCTTCACATGGGACCGGCAAGAACTATATGGTCACGCCACTGGCGCGCGCGGGTGTGGCAGTGGGCGCCGACGGTTTGATCATTGAAGTGCACGACCGGCCCGACCACGCGCTGTGTGACGGGGCGCAGGCGCTGACGCTCGCGCAGTATGAACAACTGGTGACTGAAGTGCGGGCGATTCATGAGGTGCTCGCGCCCACGCCGGTTGGGTAATCAGTGGGCAGTGGTCAGTGGAAGAGTTTTGAGTTTTGAGTTTTGAGTTCTTAGTTTTGAGTTTGGACTTGAAAGCTGAAACTTGAAACTGTTTTACGTCTTAATCAGGTCTGGCAAATCCCTCGCAAAAACTGAACGTGGAATGACTTTGTCGTAACCTGCTGCGACCGCCGCTCGCTGCAGGTCGGTTTGAACGTGTGAAAAGAAACCCAGCACTGGGATCGTCCGCAAATTGTCCTTTGACTTGAGCTCGCGAGCGAGCGCAATTGGATCAACCTTTTCGTTGTGCAGATCGACCAGAATCAATCGCGGTGTGTCTTCGGCCGCCGCTGCCAGCAAGTCCGCAAGGCGTCTAAAGAATCTGATTCTTACGTCTAGCGCTTCCGCCGCCGCGCGAATCTTTGCCGCGAAGAACATGTCATCGACTGCCGCTAATATCGGTGGTGTCATTTATTGTTTCGGTGCCTGCTATACGTGTGCTTCGGATTACCTGCGTTTTATTGCGCCAGCTGCGGCTGGGGCAGTAGATGGAGGGCTACGGTGCCACTCAAGTTGCAGAACCGCGACCGGTGGGAGCGGACGCGAAAACTCAACTTGACTGCAGCATCCCGTCGCTACCGCTCCGGGTTCCGCATTACCTATACTCTCGCCAATGGTGATCGCTAATCCCCTGCTCCAGGAGTCGGAACAGATTGAATTCGGAGCGCGTGTTCCTCATCGCACAACCGCAGCGACCAATTCAGCAATCGTCGTCGCATCATACAATATCCGCTACGCAGTCGGGTCGCGGCTGATTTCAGGCGGACTGCTGCGCAAAGCGGGTTTCGCCGGATCCAGCGAGCAACGCCGCCAACAGGTGGCGCAGAACATCAATACTGCTGCACGCGTTTTTAGTGACAACCAATTGCTGCCGCAACCCGACGTGATTGCGATTCAGGAAGCCGATAAAGAAACCGAACGAGCCGGCCGGCATCACGTCGCACGAGAACTGGCGGAAGCCATGCAGATGAACTGGATTCACGTTCCGGCCGGCATTCCGCGCGGCGTCAAACCGAAGACGCGCCAATGGTGGCTCGATTTTGAAGAACCAATCGCCTTGCACGACACCGGGGATACGGGCATCGCGTTGTTAAGTCACCTGCCGGTGAGCGACGTCACTCGCATCGATTTGCCGTGGCACGAATGCGCCTGGAGACCGCGACTGGCGATGGCGGCGACGATCGCAATCGGCGCCGGCAAGTTGCGAATCCTGAATGCGCACGTCGATCCGCATGCAGCAGTGAATGGCCAACTCGAACAACTCGAAACTCTGATCTCAGTAGTCAACACTGATCAAGGACCCGCGTTAATACTTGGCGACTTCAACACGCTGTCAAACAAGAAAGTCGCGGAGACACGAAATTATCTGCAGTCGCAGGGGTTTTCTACGCCATTTCCGTCCGGCACGCCGACGTGGCGAGGGATGGGAATCCGCCTGCACGCTGACTGGATTTTTTGTCGTGGTGTAAACGTTTTGAAGTGGGGCGTCGTCCGGCCTTTGAGTGTTTCCGATCACTGGCCTGTATGGGCGCAACTGGAGATCGCATGACGCCCGAGACAATTACCAGCCGCGACAATTCCCTGCTGCGTCAGGCACGAGCAGTGCGCGACGGCAAAACCAACGAGCAAATTTTTGTCGAGGGACTGCGCTTGTGCGAAGA
>JBKPNP010000770.1:0-4044 GCA_046732775.1 Acidobacteriota bacterium | reverse complement strand
GCGCGATATGCCTTGACGATGTTCTGGTTCGACAAAGCTTCCTGCGCGGTGTCCGTCAGTTGTTGGTTGCCTTCGAAGCTCTCGCGTGACAGGTTTCGCAGCGCGGTGCCAAAACGAGCGGTGAGTATTGCCACTAGCGGCGCGATGATTAGCGAACCGAGCGTCAGTCGCCAGCTGTAGTAAAACGAGGCCGAGAGAAAGGCGATCAGAGTAAATCCTTCGCGCAACATATCGCGCAGTGTGCTGGTCACCGAAATTTCGATCGCGGCAGCACTCGTTACCAAACGCGATACGAGGTAGTTGGAACGATGTCGTTCAAAGAAACTCGCGGATTGATTGAGCAGGTGAGTGTAAAGGTCCTGGCGCAGTTTCAATACCGCAGACTGTCCGATGCGCGCCATCAGAAACGTCGAAAAGTATTCCGCGACGCCCTTCGCGAGGGTGAAGGCGAGCAACAACAGCGCAATGGTTCGCCAGGCCGCGAGGCCTGACTCCGGGATCAGGTTCTGTAAACCGAAAAGTGTCTGGGTGCGTGCGCCGCCGCCGTGCGCGAGCGCCTGATCGAAGATAGGCACTACCAAAGAACCGATGGCGATTTCGAGCAGACCGACGAGGAACATCGCGAAGGTCGCGAGCGCGAATGTCTGCCAGTGAGGCTTGATGTATCGAAGCAGTCGCTTAAGGTCGCGCATCGGCAGTTGCTAGTCGTGGGGACGGAAATCCCGAATCAGTCGCTCGAAGGGAAGGATTGAAAAACGGCTGTAAACTAAACAATAACTATACGGACGGGCGCGCGAATGCGTCAAGGTTAGGGCACAATCGAGTGATGGAGTGAATGTATGTTTAGCACCAGTTCTAAACGCGGGAGAACTTCCCAACTTTCTTCCGAAGGAGGACGTCACCCGAACAAATAAACAGCGATTTCGATCAAAAAAATTGAGTTTTAAAGCCCTTAGTAATATCCTCTGCCAGACTCGGATTAGTTAAACTCACTATTTCATCCGAACGCCGGAAGTAAAAAATGATGAAGAGAAACCAGACCGTCGCGATCGCGGTTCTCGGCGCACCACTCTTAGTATTGACGGGAACGCTTTTGGTGTGGCCCAAGGTGCCTTCGAATTCTGATGTCAGCTCATGTAACGATCCAATCGAATCCTGCAAAAAACCCGTCTACGTTGGGAGCAGTGGTCGTTGTTCATGTTTCACCTGTGAAGACGGTTCCGTAGTTTGCACTGAAAAGCCAACCGATAAGCTCACGCTTTATGAAACCGAGGCTTTGCGTCGCGACACCGAAGGCCTGATACGGGCACTGCCAGCAAATCAACGATTCCGTCTCGAGCAGCTCGGAATTGGCTCGCAGGACTTCGGCAAGGATTTGAAATTCAATCCCCCGCCTCAAAATAGAAACCTCAATACTAATCGCCTCCAGGATAACCGAAGCGATACTATCTCCTTACCGAACTCGAACCGAATCTGGAATGCTAACCAGAGGGCGTCACCAACCCCCTAACTGTTGAGGGCGGCGTTGCCCCAAAATGCAATTCAGTGGTTTTCTCTGTGCGGCTTCGGTGTCCTCTGTGCCTCTGTGGTGACTTTATCGCTGGAAAAAGCCACCACAGAGGCACAGAGAACACAAAGGTTGCACAGAGAAGGACCTCTACTGACTTTTGAGGCAAAGCCGTTGAGGGCTGGACGGGCTGAATATCTACTCCTGGGGTAGTTTGAGCTTTCCCAAGGTTTTTACATCGAGGTCACTAGCGATTTTATCTTCAGCATTCGAGTTTTTCGTTTGGAGATCGTCAAGCGTGGCTTGCCCCCTGAAGACATCTACGCCCGCTTGCCAAAACTCTAGCAGTGCTTGGAATGCGTCCTCAGAGATGTAAAGCCTCTTGCTCCTTACCGTTTGATTGAAGTTTAGTAACGCTGGCCATACATCAGCCTTCTTTTCGGGATTGCGTTGACCCGCTTTAACCTTACTGCCCACATCAGCCATCTGCGTTAGAATATCTTGGTATAAGTCTAATTTGCGTTTAGCGAATTCCGCCTTGAGGCCCAATTCGACCTTAAGGTATTCGGTTTGGCGGTCGATTTTTTCCTGAATGTCTGATTGCCACTGCCATACGAAAAATCCTAGTACGGCTGTGCCCACAACAGGAAAGAGCACTTTGAAGGCCTCCCAGAGCTTGGTGCCTATCGTTGAGGTAGTCTTTTCAGCGCCAGCCTGAACAGTCGCTAAGACCACGCGTTGGTTGGCAGCTACCGCTCCATCGACTTCTTTTTTAACCGAAGCGATAATCGCCGCTTGTTTGGCGTTTACACGGTCGCCTACGGCCGAAATCAATTGAGTCTTTAGAGCATCGATTAGATCAGTAATTTGTCCGAGTTGTTCGTCTGTGAGAGCAGATTGCTGGGTACTCACGTCGGTGACCTCCGTGGGGACAGGGTCGATCTATGACTGCCCTTATATACCTACTGGCGCGAGTCGTTCAAGGTGACGAGCGAAGTGCCGTTTTCTATGTCTCCAGGAGGTCAGACTGAAAATTTCAAAAATGATTCCAGCCTATCACCGTTGTGGCTTCCAACTCTTTGTTTCAAATAGATGAGTTACTGAGGTGGTGTGGGCGCTGCGAGCAGAACACGTATACCGGTTTTCTTAGACCACATCCGCAAACTAGGCTATACTCCCAACTGATATTCCCCAATCAATCAGAGGATCGGAAAACTTGGGACAGCCATCACAAGTAGCGAGCAAGTACGCGGGCAAGAGTCTCCTAATCGTCGATGATGACGCCGATATGCGTCTGCTGTTGGCGGAATACTTTCGCCGTCTTGGTTTTACGGTGGATGAACGCGAAAGCGGTGCGGCAGCGCTCGAGCCGGCCACCAACAACAAGTTCGACTGCTTCATCTTCGACGTTTCGATGCCCGGGATTTCCGGTTTTGAATTGCTCAAGCGCGTTCGCGAACGTGGGGTGCAAACGCCCGCCTTGTTTCTGACCGCGCATGACGCGCTCGACTACAAAGTCGCGGGTTACGAAGCGGGCGCTGACGATTATGTCGCCAAGCCGTTCAGCCCGCGCGAGCTCGAGTACCGTGTTGAAGCCTTACTCAGACGCAGCAGTGGCATTCAGCCCGATTCAGATTCTGAGCGTACTCAGGTTGGCGATCTGGTTATCGATAAACGGCGGCATGAAGTATTGCGTCACGGTTCACGAATAGATCTGACGCCGCTTGAATTTCAAATCCTCGAGCTACTGGCATCGGAACCGGGCCGCGCGTGGTCGCGCAATGCCTTGCTCGATCGCGTTTGGTCTACGGAATACGAAGGCTATCAACGAAACATCGATCCCCACATCAACCGGCTGCGCAAAAAACTTGAAAGCGACCCCAAGAACCCTCGCTACGTACTAACAGTACGCGGCGTCGGTTATAAATTGAACGAGGCGCCTTAAGCCGCTGCGAGTTTGATCAGTGTCAATTCTTAGTGCCAACAGATTTGTTCCTCTCGGCGTACTAATTCTCGCGCTGTTTTTCATCTCAACTTTTTGGGGAAACGCGGGCGCTCAACAAACTGCACCACAAGTCTCTTTTCCAACCGCGATTGAATGGAAGCCTCAGGCCGGAGTTCGCGTCTGGCGTTTGCAAGTTGCAGCCGACGAAAAGTTTCAGGACATATTTTTGGATCGACGAGTCCTGGGCGGGCGCTATCTGGTTAGTGAAATCCCGGCGGGCAGTTACTTCTGGCGAGTAGCGCCGGCGGATTCACAGTCCTATTCGAGCCCGGTTCGGTTCTTCATCTCAGGCGGAGTTGTGACTACTGTCGATATTCCGCAGCGCGCTAAGCCCCAGCGTGCGCGGCGAGGTCAGTAATGTTGTGGAAGGTAAGTGCCGGGCTTGCGCTTTTGTGGGCGCTGCTAACATTCGTCCTACACAAAGGCGGCTATGTCCACATCATCCTGATTGGCGCCGTGTCCATCTTCTTTGTCCACTTCGTCGCTTACCGCAAAATCCAATATCACAAAACCCACGGCGGGTAAGCATCGG
>JBKPNP010000769.1:0-4108 GCA_046732775.1 Acidobacteriota bacterium | reverse complement strand
GCCGCAACGTGGCGGCGCCGCAGCAATTGCGCGATCTGCTCGACAGCGTTAAGGAAGTGCTGCCGAATAATCCGTTGCTCGGCGTGGATCAGGAGGGCGGCCTGGTCGATCGCCTGCGAAAGATTTTTACGCCGATGCCCTCGGCGAGAACCATCAGAGAACACGGCGACCTCGCTGGGGCACGCTCGCTCGGCAGGATCACCGGCGAAGCGCTACGCCTGCTCGGTTTCAACATGAACTTCGGTCCGGTCATGTCGATCATGACGGACGAGCGCGATCTACTTTCGAACGGACTTTACTCGCGTTCCTTCGGCCGATCACCCGGCGAAGTGCTCGGCTATACCACCGTTTATCTGCGCGGCTTGCAGGAAACCGGAATCGTCGGTTGCCTCAAGCATTTTCCTGGTATCGGCGCCGGTGAGGTTGACTCGCACGAGCAAATGCCGATGGTCACCCTCAGTCACGACGATCTGATGGCACAGGACCTGGCACCCTACGTCGAATTATTTCAACGCAAAGACGACCGCGTTCGCTGTGTGATGGTTAGTCATGGCGGATTTCCCAACATCGACATTAAGAAGGGCGTGACCGGTGGTTTGCTGGAACCGGCATCGCTAAGCCATAACATTGTCACCAACCTGCTACGCAAGGAACTCGGTTTTCAACATCTCGTCGTCACCGACGATTTGGAAATGGGCGCCATCTCCAAACACTGCGAGATCGAAGCCGCAGTTATCCGTGCGTTCCTCGCTGGAAACGACATGATGTTGATCTGCGCGCACCCGGAGATTATCCGCCGGGGTTACCGTTCGCTGCTTTCGGTCGCGCAAAACGGCCGGCTGCCGAAAGAGAATATGCGAGCGTCATTGAAGCGTATCGCAGCGATGAAGGCGCTGATCAAACCGGCCCATGATTTCAGCCTGCAGCGTTTCCAGGAGCTGTCGGAGGAAACGAAGGCGCTTAATGAAAAACTGAATTACAAATACGGAGGGACCATCACATGAGCCCGCGCAAATTCCTTTGTCTGTCTCTCGCACTGGGATTGGCCGTGATGCTTCCTGGCGGTTGTCGCCGCAATCGCGGCGGCGGTCCGTTTGTGATTGCACTGGGCGACAACATTCGCACCATCGATCCGATTGGTTCGCCTTCTGTGGATGCAGCGAGTGAGCGCGTGCGCGTGCTCATGTTCAATTCCCTGGTTCGCAAAGACGAGAAGTTTGACTATGTCGGCGAACTGGCCACCAACATCACGCGTTCACCAGATAACGTTACCTTCACATTTAATTTGCGCGACGGCGTGAAGTTTCACGATGGGCGTCCGTTTACTTCGGCTGATGCGAAGTACACGCTCGACCTGGTTTTTTCGAGTACTTTTGCCAAGTCTGCCAGCTTTTATGAGGCCACAGGCGCGAGCCGCACCAGCTATATCAAAAGTGTTGAGGCGCCAGACCCGAAGACACTCGTTATCACCACCGTCAAACCGTGGACGGGGCTGCTGCCAAATTTGGTGCCGGTGGCCATGATTCCCAAGGACAGTTACGACACGCAAAAAGATCATCCGGTTGGCAGCGGACCGTTTAAGTTCGTGAGTTATGACAGCTCGCAGCAGGTAATCGATTTGTCGGCGAATGCCGACTACTGGGAAGGCGCGCCGCACATTCCACTCGTGCGAGTGAGAGTTATTTCCGATACCAACGCGCTGCAAGCTGAACTGCGTTCCGGCCGGGTTGATATCGCGCCCTTGCCGACGAGTCTTTCACCTGACGCGATTAAGCTTCTCGGTCAGGATCCAAAACTTCAAGTGGGACAGTTTACCGGTTCAAATTTGAACCTGTTGACTATCAACTGTTCGCAGCCGCCGCTGAACGACGTTCGTGTCAGGCAGGCACTGGCACACGCGATAGATCGTGAGGGCATGATCCGCGATTTACTGTTAGGCCAGGGCAAAATTGCGCATTCAATTCTGCCGGAAGAGTCGTGGGCCTATAGCCAGAGTCAGCAGTATGCATTTGATCCAGCGGCAGCTAAGAAGTTACTCGATGAAGCAAATTTAAGAGATCCGGACGGCGACGGACCGCAAATGCGTTTCACCAAACCGATCGTTTTCAAGGTTTCCGGCAGCAGCGTGGCGGGCAAGAATTACGCGGGCGTTATTCAGAACTATCTCAAAAACGTCGGCGTTCCAGTAAGCATTGAAACTGCTGAACTCAACACGTTGTTTGACGAACTCCGGCGCGGCAACTTTCAAATCTTCTACGGCCAGTGGGTGGGGGGAAATCAGGATCCAATTTTCTTCAAAGACTTATTCGCGACTTCAGAAATCCCGACTGAGTCGCGCGCTTCACGAAATCGCAGCCGCTACAGCAACAAGGAGCTCGATGCGCTGCTTGACGAAGCAATCAATACTTTCGACCGCGAAAAAGGAAAACAACTCTACGCGCGCATCCATGAAATCGTTGCGCGCGATGTGCCCGTTCTGCCGTTGTGGTATCAGGCGAATATCACGATCGCCCAAAAGCGTGTGGGCAACATCAAGGTTGACGCCAGCGGCGACTGGGGCTTCGTCAGAAATCTGACGGTTACTGAATAACAAGTCGTTTACGGTTTGGCTGACGCGTCTGCAAACGCGGCGGCCAGGCCGGCGCCAAGCACGTAACTGCGAAATACGTCTAATCTCATTCGCGAAGACCCCGCAAAAACTCTTTCGTATTCCTCGAGCTTGACGCTCTTGCGAACCTGCTCGAGCGTTTCACCTCGCGCAATCGCAAGTTCCACCTGCTGCTTCATTGCGCTCAACAGCCGCGCCATCTGCTTCACATATTCATCGTTGTGCATTACCGGCCCGTGACCGGGAATGATCGTGTTCGCCTTCAAGTCAACGAGGTTCGCGAGAGTCACTGCCCAATCGCCCGGATGAGATTGAGGATTGCCGATGTAAGGCACGGGCCAGATCACCAGATCGCCGGTGATTACTATCCCCTCCTTTGGCAAATGCACGACGATGTCACCGCTCGTGTGGCCGCGCCCAAGATAGCGAATGTCGATCACGCGATTGCCGCGATGAAAAGTCATCCGCTCTTCAAGCGTAAGGGTGGGCAGAATGATTTCAACCCGAGCATTCTCCGCCATGTACTGCTTCGCTATGCGGATATCGCTCGCGTAAGTGGCACGTTCCTCGTCGTCCATCGCTCCGCCGAAGACGCTCTTGTTCTGGTCGAGACGATTCTGCAAGGCCTGAATAAAGCCCGGGTACCCTTGATCAGAAAGCGCCAGCTTGCGATTACTCAAGCCGGTTGCCGGTAAGTATTCTCGAGTTCTCGCATGCGCGATAAACTCCACGCCGGGATAGGCGTCGCGGTAAACCTGATTTCCCATGATGTGATCGTCGTGCCAATGCGTATTGATCACATATTTGACGGGCTTTTTTGTCAGCTTCCGCAGCGCGGCTAACTCTTCTCTGGCGGTCGCCGGTGTAAGCGTAGTGTCGACAACGAAAACATCGTCGTCGTTAATGATGAAGACGCTGTTGCTGTTAACAGTCAGCCCCGGTGGTTCTTTTCGAATAGCCGCGTAAACACCTTCCGCGATTTTTATCATCTCGAAGTTCGCCGATTGCGCTAAAGCGCAGGGCGGCAGAACGAGCAGCAATGCGAAAAATGACAGACGCACGAGCAGCATGATTGGCTCCAATTCACAGCCCGCTGATTAACGCGCTGGATTTATCGAAGGTTTAGGAACTGCAGACGTAACCACGGATCGTTGTGATTGTAAGACTGATACGAAGCCTTGAGACGTTTCGATCCGAAAAAGAAGGCGAGATTGAATTTGGGTCAATTACGAATTCTCGGACTGCGCAGTTGCAGAAGCGTGAGGGCGCTATTCGAACAATTCCTTTAACGCTTCGCGTGTGACGAGGCCTTCGCGCACGAGCTTTGGTGGTGAGGCGGAAACATCTAAAACGGTAGACGGCTCGGTCACCTTCGCGTCACCGCCGTCAACGATCAAATCAACTCCTGTCGAAAAATAGCTTTCAACTTCTCGTGCGGTCCGCGCCGGTGGCTCACCTGATGGGTTTGCACTTGTGGCCGTAAGCGCTCCACCGCAGGTC
>JBKPNP010000768.1:0-1235 GCA_046732775.1 Acidobacteriota bacterium | reverse complement strand
ATCAGTATCTTCACTACCTGATCGTCAGTGATGGGGTTATGTGAATCTTCTTCCTCAATCAGCTTCTTGATCTTCAGCTTGATGATGCGGGTCGATATTTCTTCACCGTCTTCATTCATCATCCCTTCAGTAAAGAAGCGTCGCAACTCAATCACGCCCTGCGGAGTGTGCGCATATTTTCGGTTAACGACGCGCGACACAGTTGAAAGGTGCATGCCGATATCTTCAGCGATGTCTTTGAGCATCATCGGCTTGATGTGTTGCACGCCGTGATCGAGAAAATCCTTCTGCCGCGCCACTATCGATTCAACAACTTTGTAGATCGTCTGTCGCCGGTGCTCGATGTTGCGCAATAGATCCACGGCCGAGCGCATCTTCTCGCGAATGAAACTCTTCGTCTCATTGCTCACGTCGGTCTTACCGAGCATTTGCTGGTACTGCTGGCTCACGCGCAAACGAGGACTGCCGTCGTCGGCAAAGTAGATCACATACTCGTCGTCGTCTTCATCAAGCTTCTCAATGTAGATTTCGGGCGAAATCAGTATCGGCTCTTCGGACGAATAGCGCCGGCCAGGATACGGATCGAGGGTGCGAATGAACTGCAACTCGGTGAGCAGGGTATCTACGTCGGTACCGATCTGCTTCGCCAGATGCGGCAGCTTGTGTTGCTGCAAATCCGGTAAGTGCTCGGCGATTAATTTTGCCGCTAAACGATCGCTTTCACCTTTGACCTCGACCTGCACCAACAGACATTCCCTAACGTCGCGCGCACCGCAACCAATCGGATCGAGCCGCATGACCGACTGCCTGGCCTGTTCCACCACTTCTTCAGACCAACCACCCATCGCGGCCATTTCCTGATTGGTAGCATTCAATCGTCCGTCGGCGTCGAGGTTGCCAATCACGTTGATCGCCGCATCGATGATCTCGCCCTCAACCGGACTCATGTGCAACTGCCACTCGAGATGATCGGCAAGTGACGGGGGTCTAGTTAGAAACTGTTCAAAGGTTGGCGCGTCTTCCTTGTATTCAATCTCCTGCGTTTTGTATCCGGGATCGAGGTAATCCTGAAACTCGCGACCGAAATCGATTTCCTCAAAAGCATCACGCGAGCTTTCATCGCCTACCACATCGTCGCCCACTGAGTCTTCGCTCACGTCTCCAGCGGCCTCATGGCCTTCGCCGTCGCCGCTATCGCCTTCGAATGTAGCTGGAAGTTCAAGCTCGCCTGTGCC
>JBKPNP010000767.1:0-1549 GCA_046732775.1 Acidobacteriota bacterium | reverse complement strand
ACAGAAGCCGACGCAGTGCCGTCGAACACAGGAACATCAGAAACAGCTCCCGCGCCGCCGATGGTCGGAGCGAGCGAGGCCGAGGCGGTTCCCGGCGTCGCCAGTTACATCGACATCACAGACTTCACGAAGATCGAACTGCGTGTCGGCGAAGTGCTGACGGCGGAGCGAATTCCCAAAGCCGACAAGTTGCTTTTGTTGAGTGTAGATCTCGGAGAAGAGAAGCCGCGCCAAATTCTTGCGGGCATCGCTCAGCACTACAGTCCCGAGCAGTTGCTTGGGCGCAAGATTGCTGTCGTCGCAAACCTGAAGCCGCGCAAAATGCGTGGCTTTGAGTCGCAGGGAATGTTGCTCGCGGCGTCAGTTGGTGACGAAGGGAAGCCGGTGCTCGCAACGTTCACGGAAGAAGTGCCCAACGGCGCACGGCTTAAGTAAATTCATTACTCACGCCGTCCCCGTCTCATCATGTCCCAGGCGCTTTAAAGCCCTGTCCCACCTGCTGGATCAGCGCCGGCCAGAAGAAACCGTTTTGGAAAGCGACGCACCACTTCACGAACGTGAACGCTGATTCCTTCAGCCCTGCCTTGTCGTAAATAAGCGGAAAGGTAACGATGCTGGCGATCAAGCCGGCGACGAGCCCGGGCCAGGCGAACTTGCCGCTTTGAGTGGCGGAGAAAACCCACTGGCCAATCGCTCCAGCCAGCACGCCGGTAAATAATCCGATCTCGTGCTTGATGCCGCCTCCGCCCAAGACCGCTCGTTCAAGTGAAAAATACCGCACGATTTTGTTAGCCAAGGAACACCTCCATGTCGCGGTAATTAACTTCATTCATTGCGTTGTAATAGTCGGCAATCGGCGGCGCGCCTCGTTTTTCATCCAGCACGCGACTGAGCAGTTGCCGGCCTTCGGCAGAACCGATGGTTGACTGCGAGGCGATCACGCCCGAGGCGCCGCATTCGAGTAAGGTCGAGGCAAAGTTTCGCAGGCCCCTCTGATCACCAGCCTCGCAAGAGAAGAGATAAACGAATGGCGCGTTAGCAGCGATCTCATCCTTGTGCGCGAGCAGATAATCCGGCGTCACAAGACTTCCGCCGGGCGGCGGCTGCGGCAAGAAGATACTTTCGCCGTCGCAGTGTGCCACGACCACGATCACGTTTTGTTCCTCAGTCAACGCTTTAAGCATTGCCTCGCGACTCACCTGTTGGGCAGCTTCAAACTTCTGTGCGGTTGCCGCTCCCGTCCAGCGTTGTGCTACTCCGTCCCAAGCTCCCCAATGATTCCTTTCCAAATCCTGCGGAAAGACGCGGGTGTATTCCTCGAGAGAGGCTGGGGTTGCATTGAGGATCACGGTATTCTCAGCCGACAACCGTTCACGTTTTGAGGTAACCGCGATGTTTTGCGTTAGGCGGGAGGTATTGCCGCTGGGCGCCCGCATCACGCGCGTCTTCCGAAAAATCTCGTTGTAGTTTAGTCGCTGATGCTGCCCATTAATTACGGCCATCGGATCCACAATGTTGACGAACGGCGCGAGCCTGCCAAACATCGTGC
>JBKPNP010000766.1:0-3340 GCA_046732775.1 Acidobacteriota bacterium | reverse complement strand
AGACGGTTTGGGCGGACAGTTGCGCCAGACTTCCGCAGCCTGAAACGCTCCCCACAGAAACTAATGAGTTCAAGAAAACGAATACTGATTGCGTTAATCGCGTTCGCCGTTTTTCAAAGCGTGGGTTGCCGCAAGACGGCGGCGCCTGCGGGGTCGGCAACTGCGCCGGTAAACGAGCAGGACCGCCAGCATCCCCAGAGCGGCGCGGCCACCGTTGTGGAAACGCGGTTCTTCACAGGTTCGATTGGCACTGCTCTCGATCTGCAAATGAAACTGCAGCGCGAGGCCGACAAACTCACCGGCTCCTATTTTTACCAAAAAGTAGGAACCAAAATCGATCTGCGCGGCACTGTCGATCAGAACGGGAATGTCCTATTGGAAGAGTTTGACTCGGCCGGCAAGCAGACGGGGATATTCAAGGGCGCCTGGAAGCAGAACGCAGACGGAGTCGTTGAAATCACCGGCGATTGGACGAAACCAAATAGTGACAAGAAAACGGCGTTCTCACTTCAGCAGCAGCCGGTCGAGTTTAGTAATGGCGCCGAGATTGTCGCGAAGCAAATCAAAGAAAAGAACAAGAAGCTCAAGTATGAAATCGACGTGGTATATCCGCAGGTTACAGGTTCGACGGATCCGAATTACCAAAAATTCAATAACACCGTCCGCGCCCTGATGACGAAAAAAGTTGCTGACTTCAAGAAGGAGATGACTCCTTCACCTGAAGACGAGGCGTCAGCGGCGGAAGGCGAGACCACGCCGGAGGAGTCAAGCGGCAGCGACGTGACGGTGAGTTACGACGTAGTGCTCGCTAAGGACGATCTGATTGCGATTGAGTTTACAGTCAGCAGTTACTACGCGGGCGCAGCACATCCGAACTCCTACATGGAAGTGATCAACTTCGATTTAAAAAACGGCAAGCAGCTAAAGCTCGCCGACCTGTTTAATCCCGGAACGAAATATCTGCAGACGATCGCAGCCTATTGCATTCAGGAATTAAAGAAACAAACGAAAGGCGCTGACGCAGCGCTTGATGAGGACTGGATTAAAAAAGGCGCGGCACCCGAACTGACGAACTACGACAACTGGACGATCCGAAAGAAGGGTTTGGGAGTTACTTTTGATTCGTATCAGGTCGGCCCTTACGCTGCCGGCCCGCAAAGCGTGTTAGTCCCGTATTCGGTTGTGAAAGACATCGTCAAGCCTGATGGCGCGGCGGGACAGTTTGCAAAGTAATGAATCGTTTTCTCGGCCTGGTAATTATCGTCGGCGGCTTCTGCCTGATTGCGTTGGGTTTCCTGATCTATTCGGGCGGGCTCAATTGGTTTGGTAAGCTGCCGGGGGACATTCATTACGAAGGCCAGCGCGCGCAAGTTTACATCCCGATCGTTTCCATGCTGCTGGTGTCCCTCGCATTCAGCGTAATCTTCTACCTGATTCGCCGTTTCTTTTAGTTCACAATTACGCAGCTGCGATGGCCTCTCCGTCGGAATAATTTCGCCTGTGGATGCGCGCGTAATATATCGCCAGGAACAAGGCCAACAACATGATTCCGGACGCCGTCCAGAAAGTGACAAACAGCGATCGGTCGCTCATCAGGTGAGGCACTCCATCAGCACCCGTGTAGGCGATGGCGCTATGAATCAAGACTGCTGTCAGGGCCGGACCGACAGCGCGGGCCAGACTGGCAACGGATTGCGTCACCCCTAACACGCTTCCCTGTTCCGCTGCTCCCACGCTTTTTGACGCCAGACTCGTTAACGACGGCGACGACAGCGAGTTTCCGATCGAGAACAAACCGCCACCCACCAGCAACGCGAGCAGTCCGCCTGCCTCCGGGCCCACGAACGGAACTGCAAATAGACTTCCGGCAAACAGGAACGCTCCCAGAATCACCAGCGAGAGTTCGCCAAACTGTTTCACCAGCCGGCCAATCAAGCCACCCTGCACGATGACCGCGAGGATGCCCACGTAGGCGAACAAGTAGCCGTTGTGTTGGGCGTCGTAGCCAAAGCGAAACATCGTGTATAGCGAGAACGCAGTCGTCATTATCGAGAAGGCGACGATGAACAAGAAATAGATCACTAGCACGTAAGCGAGTCGCGGATTTTTCAGAGACTGAATCAATTGAGACAAGCCGCGGCCGCCGGCAGCGGAAACACGCGCGGGATGATCGGGCGTTACCGTTTCAGGCAAAGTAAAATACAACAACACTGCGTTTGCGAAACAAAGTCCGGCTGCGAAGAAAAACGGCACGCTCACGCCCCAGCGGCTCAGGATTCCCCCGATGGCGGGGCCGAACATGAATCCCAAACCAAACGCAGCGCCAAGTAATCCCATGCCCTTCGCTCGATTTTCTTTGGTGGTGATGTCGGCGATATAGGCCTGTGCGGTCGAGATGTTTCCGCCGGTAATGCCGTCAAGAATGCGGCCGAGGAACAGCAGCCAGAGTGTCGTGGCAAAACCCAAAATCAAAAAGCCGATGCCGGTGCCGATGATCGAAGCCAGCAAAACCGGGCGCCGTCCGTGTTTATCTGAAAGCCGCCCGAGTATCGGCGAAAAAATCAGCTGCATCACTGAGTAAGACGCGAACAGCAGTCCGACAATGCGCGGTGAGGCGTTGAAGCGTGTGCCTTCGGCGTAGAACGGCAAGACGGGGATTACGATGCCGAAGCCGACGAGGTCAATAAATACTGTGGTGAAGATAACGACGAGTGGCGAGCGTTTCATGCGTGTAAATGAAATAGAACTCGTAAATACATTTTCGGCGTCGGGTTCGAAGTTACGGTAATACCTTCATTCGAAATCCTCTGTGAATCCTCCGTGTTCTCTGTGCCTCGGTGGTAAGTGTTTGCTTGAGGTTCATCACCACAGAGGCACAGAGAATCACAGAGTTTACACAGAGAACAAATAAAAACTGGGTCACTACCGAAGTTAAGGGGTGAATGCAATCAGAAAGACGCAGCCATTCATTCACGATTCATGTTGAAGCGTTACCTTCTTCGTCCGCTGGATAACTTTCGATCGACTGAGGCCATGCCGCCGCCCGAAATCAACAGCGCGAGGCAGGCCGCCAACAGCGAAAGCGGATATTCAATGCCGCTACCGCCGAAGAAAGCAGGCCAGTGTACCCCGATGATCGCCGTCAGCATCGTGCACGCGATTAAGAAAGCACCGACTCGGGTGAGAAACCCAAAAAGCAGCAGCGCGCCACCGATTAATTCCGTCAGCGCCGCTACTGCCATCCATAACCAGGCCGGACGCATAAAAGGGAACGGCGCCGGGAAGCTCGTGAACTTGGCGAAACCGGGTCCGCCAAAACTACCAAACACTTTCTGTGCAC
>JBKPNP010000765.1:0-3126 GCA_046732775.1 Acidobacteriota bacterium | reverse complement strand
GCTCGCTGGTCAAACGACTGCTCGCGCCGATTCTTGAATCAGACGTCAGATTGGAAGACATTGAAAGCGCATTCGCCGATAACCTCTATTCTGGTTACATCCGAATGCAGGACGCCGCGATTCAGCGTGTGCGCGACCACGATTCAACCCCGATACCTCAGCACCTGGACTTCAAGACTCTAAACGGCCTGTCCCACGAAATGGTCGAGCGCCTCGAGCGGTCTAGGCCGTTAACCATAGGGGAGGCGCGCCGCATCGGTGGTTTAACGCCGGCCGCACTTTCGACTCTCTACGTCGCGGCAAGCACCCAAGCGTGATGTTTCACGTGTCCCACCCCTCGATTGGGGACACGTGAAACCTTCGGCCCGCTTAAAACACCGTTTCCCCAATCTAACGCTAGAGCCACACCCGCCATTGTGTTAATTTAAGCCCGCGCAAGCTAAGCTCGACCGATAGGCTCCTGAATGCCGAAAATCATCGCGATTGCCAATCAAAAAGGTGGCGTGGGCAAGACCACGACCGCCGTTAACCTCGCGGCCGTCTTAGCTGCTAATAATCTCTCGGTGCTCTTGGTCGACGCTGATCCGCAGGGCAATGCCACTTCGGGGGCCGGAATCGAACGGGGGAGCTTTCGCAAGAGCGTCTATCACTGCCTGGTTTTGGGTGAAAGCGTCGAAGATACGATCCTTAGCACGGAGATTCCGCTCTTGAAGGTGTTGCCAGCCAACAAAGACTTGGCAGGTGCAGAGATTGAACTGGTCGGCGTGGAGCATCGCGAGTCCCAATTGCGCGAAGTTCTGGCGCTGCTGGGTGACCGATTCGATTACGTGATTATTGACTGCCCGCCGTCGCTCGGACTCTTAACGTTGAACGCGCTAACCGCCGCCAAGTCTCTGTTGGTGCCAATCCAGTGCGAATACTACGCTCTGGAGGGTGTTACCGAGTTGTTTGATACGCTTGCACGCATTCGCCGGCTTCATAACCCCAGCTTAACCATCGAGGGTCTGCTTCTGACGATGTACGACGAACGCACCAACCTGTCGTCGGCCGTTGCTTCCGACTTGCGTGATTTCTATGGCCAGCAGGTTTTTGAGACGACCATTCCGCGCAACGTTCGACTCGCTGAGGCTCCGAGCTACGGCAAGCCGATCACGCTGTACGACCCCCACTCCAAAGGCGCCGAGGCGTACTTTCAGTTAGCGAAGGAGATAATCGCACATGACGCGAAAGCCGCTGGGACGGGGCTTGTCAGCACTACTGTCGGCTGAGGGAACCGCGACCGCCACGGAAGCCGCCAAGGAAGTCCCGATCGATCTAATTGATCCAAGCGCCGCGCAGCCGCGCAGTGTTTTCAATGACACGAAGTTGGCAGAGCTTGCGAAATCGATAGCCTCTAACGGTGTGGTGCAGCCGATTCTGGTTCGTCCAAAGGGAGGCCGGTTTGAGTTGATCGCCGGGGAGCGACGCTGGCGCGCTGCCCAACTCGCGGGGCTAACAAAGATTCCCGTCGTTGTTCGCGATGTGCCAGACGACCAGGTTCTTGAGATCGCCCTGATCGAAAATCTGCAACGCGAGGATCTCAATCCGATCGAGGAAGCCAGCGGCTACAGAAAGCTCATTGAGACACTGGGCCTCACCCAGGAAACGGTTGCAGAGCGAGTTGGTCGTGACCGGTCGTATGTGACGAATTATCTGCGGCTGCTTAGGCTACCGGAAGACATTCAAGACCTCCTGCAGTCGGGTCGCATTTCCACTGGGCATGCCCGCACGTTGCTGGGCCTGGAGCAGCCGGATCTCCAGCGGCGGGTCGCCCGGAAAATCATCGAACAGGATCTCTCGGTTAGGAAAACTGAGCAGATCGTCCGCGAGGTGCAGAGGCCCGCTACAAGAGTCGCAGCCGCAACTTCTGTTCAGTCCGAAGGAGATGCGAACACCAGAGCGGCCGAAACAAAGCTACGACGGCGCTTGGGGACCAAGGTCTCAATTCGCCAGCCGCAGGGTACTGGTCCGGGACGGATTGAGATTGAGTTCTACACCGACAACGATCTGGTCAGACTGTTCGACCTGCTGAACGGCTCCCAGTAGCGCAAAGTACAACCGCGCACCGACGCGCCTGGTAACTTGTAACGCTGGCCCTGATACCTCTCCGAGGCCGACGTCGTTCTGCTTGATGGTGACGCCTTCAAACTCCACCTGTGATCTGCGGCGAATGCGGTTTTCCTGAGTGTTCGTGCCTTGACCGTCCCTGCGGCCGATGTTATGCTCCGACGTTTTTGAACCCCACAATACTTTCCTAGAGGACTAGATCGTTTGTTTGCCTTCGCCGGTAGTGCTATTCAGTTGGTGCCGGATGGGACCATTCTGTTCCATCTGTTACTCATCGTTGTCATGGTGAGCCTCCTTAATGTGACGCTGCTGAAGCCGTTGAATCGGATTCTGGCTGAACGCGAGCGGCGAACGAAGGGCGGTTCTGAAGAGGCTCGCGCAACTCTCGCCCATGCCGATGAAAAACTGCGCGCCTATCAGGATAGCCTTCGTGAAGCCCGGTCTGCCGGCTACTCATTGTTGGACCAGGAACGCGCTGACGCTGCGCGGCAACGAGAGTCAAAGATTAGCTCCGTGAAAAACGAGGTTGATGCCATGGTTGCGCGAGAGAAGCAAGCACTAAGCGCTGGACGCGAGCAGGCCCAATCGAGTTTGCGAAGCAATGCCGAGTCTCTGGCACTGGAAATTGGTCGCCGCGTTCTGGGACGAGAAGTTAGCCGATAAATAGGATTCGCCAGCTTGCCTTTATTCCACACAATCCTTGGCGCGTTCAGTTTTGTGCCCGACGCTTTGGCGCCGTGGGTCGATTACCCGGGGCTGGAGCTATGGAAGTTCGTAAATCTCGCAATCTTTATCGGGCTGCTTTTCTATCTTCATCGTAAATTCGGCCGGCCTATCCGCGAGGCCTTTCGCTCACGTAGGGAAACAATAAAACAGGAACTGGCGACCGCACGATTAGAACGCGACCAAGCTTTAGCGAAGCTAACAGAAGTCGAGACGCTATTTTCAAAATTAGACACTGAGATCGCGAGGATCAAAGACCAAGCGCAGGTTGAAGCGGCCGCGGAACGCAAGCGAATG
>JBKPNP010000764.1:0-5446 GCA_046732775.1 Acidobacteriota bacterium | reverse complement strand
GGTTGAAGTTGGTGGCGAACTCCAAGAATTAAGTTCCGAGTTCCGAGTTTCGAGTTCAAAGACCAAAGCCCAAAAACCAAAGACCAAAGACCTAAGACCTAAGACCTAAGACCAAAATTCAAAGCACAAAGCACAAAGCCTTTCCTGTTTAATGTCACGAATAATCACCGCCGTCATCGCCCTTCCGATCCTAATTGCGTCGATTCTGTTGCCGGTTCTGCAGCCATTGTTCGTAGCTTTGGCCGCTGCCGCGATGATTGGCGGCTTGTACGAGTTTTACGTACTGTCGAAAAAGAAAGACATGAAACCCGACATCGCGGCGGGCTTCCTCGGCGCCGCCGCATTGTTCACCATTTTCTATTTTGCGACGCCCGATCCGCAGCAGGCGCGGCTAGACGTTCAGACAATACTTCTCGCTTTGATCGTCCTGACTGTTGCCACGCTGGTCGCCGCAATGTTGCGCGGCGCGCCGTTCGACAAGATGATTCTCGCCAGCGGCGTAACGATTGTCGGTGTGCTTTATGTTGTTCTGCTCGGCGGCCACCTGGTCGCGCTGCGGACGGGCTTCGAACAAAAGCTGTCGGCACACCTGCTGTCATTCTTCTTTCTGATTCTGATGGGCGCGGACACCGCCGCCTATTACACCGGGCGCGCGTTTGGTAAACATAAACTCGCGCCGAAGGTGAGTCCCGGCAAAACCTGGGAAGGCGTGGCCGGTGGGATCGTCGCCGCGCTCGCCCTTGCGGCGCTTGCTCATTACTGGTTCTTTAGAGAACTGCCGTTGAAGTGGGCTCTCCCGCTCGCGGGTGTGATGACCGTTCTCGGCATACTTGGCGACCTGACCGAAAGCGCTTTGAAGCGCGGCGCCGGCGCCAAGGATGCTGCGAATATTCTGCCCGGACATGGCGGCGTTCTCGATAGGTTGGATAGCTTGCTCTTCAACGCGCCGCTCCTCTACTATTTTGCTCACTTCTATTTCAGCGCGCGATTACCTTAGTAATGACTACCAAAAAAATAGTCATCATCGTTGTTTCCGTCGTTATCGTGCTGGCTTTAATCGTAGTGCTGTTTGTCGGCGGAATTCTGGGGATGGTGTTTTACGGCATCAGCAATAGCGACGCGGCGCTCGTCGCCAAAGACTTTCTCTCGAGTAACGAACGCCTGAAACAGGACATCGGTGAAGTAAAGGGTTTCGGTAAGATTGTCACCGGCAACATCAACATGAATAACGGTGACGGCACTGCAGAATTAAGTATCAAAGTTATCGGTGAACGAAAACAAGTGAACGCCGCTGTCGAGCTCGCATTCCGCCGCGGACATCAGTGGCGCGTCACCGCCGCTTCCTATAAGAACGAGGCGGGTGATATTGTCGACTTGTTAAGCATCGAAGAAACGCGACTATTCCCCCTCCGACCCGCCGCCTGACATGAGCACTTCAAATCCGAATGGTATCGCAATCCTTGGGTCGACTGGATCGATCGGGTGCAACACATTGCGCGTCGTTGAGTCACTCGGCAGCGATCACTTTCGCGTAGTGGCGCTCGGCGCCGGTCACAACGTAGAAGCGCTGGCAAATCAGATCGCCAGTCACTTGCCCGAACTGGTGTCCGTGGAAACGGAAGCCGCCGCTCACGACCTGCGCGCCTTGCTGTTTGAAAGAAACATTGACTTGCCCCGCATCATCGTGGGCGAAGCGGGTTTGATCGCAGTGGCCACCCACCCACAGGCTGAGTGCGTGGTGTCGGCAACCGTGGGCGCGGTGGGGTTTGTACCAACGTTGCGCGCGCTCGAGGCAGGGAAGCGAGTAGCGCTCGCGAATAAAGAGACGCTCGTGATGGCGGGTGAATTAATGACGCGCGCGGCGCAGATCTCCGGGGCGCAGTTGTTGCCGATTGACTCGGAACACAACGCCTTGCATCAATGCCTGCGCGGCGAAAAGCATTCGGAAGTTCGTCGCATCATTCTTACGGCTTCGGGTGGCCCGTTTCGCACGAGGACAAAAAGCCAGATGCAGTCGTCGACAGTTTCCGAGGCGCTGCATCATCCCACCTGGAACATGGGCGCGAAGATCACCATTGATTCGGCGACCCTGATGAACAAAGGCCTCGAGGTGATCGAAGCGCACTGGCTCTTCGGCTTTGAGGCGGATCAGATCGATATTGTGGTGCATCCGGAATCCGTCGTGCATTCAATGATTGAGCTGGTGGACGGGTCGGTGATCGCGCAAATGGGCGTCACTGACATGCGCCACGCGATTCAGTATGCCCTGACCTATCCTGAACGACGCGGTTGCGAATTACCGCCGCTCGATCTGACAACGTTGTCGGCTCTACATTTCGAACCACCCGACACGCATCGTTTTCCCTGTATCGCGCTCGCTTACCGCGCGTTGCGCACCGGCGGGACACTACCTGCCGCCATGAACGCCGCCAACGAAGAAGCGGTACAGGCATTCATTGACGAACGAATTTGCCTGACGGATATTCCTGTGATCATTGAGGCCGTCATGGACAGTCATGAGACCCGATCTGCCACCGAACTCTCGGCCATCCTCGATGCTGATGAGTCTGCGCGACGAGCGGCGGCCGATGTCATTCAGACGTTAACCAAGACCGCGTCGGCACTGAATTAACCTGCAACACTCGACTTTGGGAGTGCGGTGACTTGTCACCGCTGGAGGTCGCGGCCTGTCGCGACCCTGTAAGCTAGACTCAGGTTAAAGCACTGGGCGACAGGTCGCCCAGAAATCCAAAGCGGTGACAAGTCACCGCACTCCAAAAGTCGGACAAAATCTCCGCAACCATCCCGACAAAAACACCGTTTGACGGCCTCGGACGCGCCGCGTAAACTCGATTCCGGCAACCGGATTAGAGGTTTACGACTCTAAACCGGGCCGGTGGCTTAACCATTTATTGAGCTAAGAAAGAGACCTTATTGATGAGTTACCTGATCTATCCAGTCGCCTTTATATTGATTCTCGGCTCCGCGGTTGTTATTCACGAGTTTGGCCACTTCCTCGTCGCAAAGCTTTTCAAAATTCGCGTTGAGACCTTCTCGGTGGGCTTTGGCCCGAGGCTCTTCGGTAAGAAGTTTGGGCACACTGACTATCGCCTGTCTGCCATACCGCTCGGTGGTTATGTGAAGTTGGGTGGTGATGAATCGAATGCGCCGATTGAAGGCGAGAGCGCACCGGACATCCCGGCAAACGAGCGTTTTGATTTGCGGCCGCGGTGGCAGCGAATTCTGGTGGCGTTGGCCGGCCCGGTAATGAACGTCTTGACCGCACTCGCGATTCCGCTTGCCGGCGCAGTCATGTACGGCATTCCTGCCACGCCGGCGCCAGTTATCAGCAATCTCGCGAGTGGCGGTGCCGCTGAAACAGCCGGGCTGCGCAAGGGTGATCGGATCGTCGCTTTTAACGGCATCGAACATCCGCGCTGGGACACAATTCGCGGCGACGCATTGTTGTCTCCCGGTCTGCCTTTGCCGGTAGTTGTTGAACGAAACGGCGAACGCGTGCCGCTCACTATCACGCCGATTTCGCGCACGGAAGACGGCGAGACTGCCGGCTTTCTCGATTTCGTTCCTGATTATGGCGACGTTCCCGTGGTCGTCCGTGAGGTCACAGCCAACACGCCCGCGTCCGAAGCCGGTTTGCAACCCGACGATCAGATTCTTTCCATTTCCGGACAAACCGTTCGCAGCGCCGAACAGGTTTCGCAATTCATCAGTGAACATAAAGGCCAGCCGATCACGATCAGGGTAAAACGCGGCGGACAAGAGAAGGACATCACCGCGACTGCGCGTCGACTGCCCGATGGCAAAGAGCGCCTTGGTTTCACCCCAACGGAAGACATTCCTCTCGTGCCGGTGGGGATCGTCGGCGCGACCAAGTACGCGTTTCAAAACAACATCGAAATTCTTAGACTGACCGGCAAGGCCCTCGGGCAGTTTTTCACCGGGCAACGGTCTGCGCGGAACACACTCTCGGGCCCGGTTGGAATTTACAAAGCGGCTGGTTCGGCGGTCGAGAAATTCGGCTGGGGTGGATTCTTTACGACGCTCGGATTCCTAAGCCTGAACCTGGGCATCTTCAACCTGTTCCCGATTCCGGTGCTGGACGGCGGCGCTATTTTCCTGCTGTTGATTGAGGGTGCTCTCGCGACACTGGGGATGAAGCTGTCAATGCGCGTTCGCGATAGAATTCAGCAGGTCGGCTTTGTGATGGTGATTTTGTTAATGGTGTTTGTGATTACAAACGACCTTTTGAAACAGGCTTCGATTTGGCGCGGAGGCGGGAATACTCCGCCCGCGGCCTCGACGCCGGGAAAATGAAAACAGTTTCGAGTCCCGAGTTTCGAGTTTCGAGTTCGCGAGCGGAACTTGACTCAAAACAGCGAAGCTTGCACAACGCCGAACTTGGAACTTGAAACTTGAAACTTTTTTAAGTAATGACCAGAGCAGTCAAAATTAAAGACATTCAAGTCGGTGGCGGCGCACCGGTAGTTGTGCAGTCGATGACCAAGACTGACACGGCCGATGTCGACGCCACCGTCGCACAGATCGAAGAGATGGTGCGCGCCGGCTGCGAAGTCGTACGACTGGCCGTGCCCGACAACGATGCCGCGATCGCTCTCAAGGCCATACGCAAGCGCGTGCCGGATGTGCCGCTCGTAGCCGATATTCACTTTCACTACAAGCTTGCCCTTCTGGCGCTTGAAGCAGGCATCGATAAACTGCGACTCAATCCTGGAAACATCGGTAAGCACGAGCGGATTGTCGAAGTGGTGCGCGCCGCCCAGGGCCAGAAAGTACCCATTCGGATCGGCGTCAATGGCGGCTCACTCGAAAAAGACTTGTTGAAGAAGTATGGCACGGCGACTCCGGAAGCGATGGTTGAGTCTGCCATGCGTCACATCCATATCCTCGAAGACCTCGGCTTCACCGATACCATCGTTTCACTCAAAGCGTCAGACGTGCATCGCACCGTGGCTGCGTATCGGCTGCTGGCGGCCAAGGTCGACTATCCTCTGCACCTCGGTGTGACCGAAGCGGGTACGGCATTCGGCGGCACGATTAAGTCTGCCATCGGGCTCGGCATACTGCTTCACGAAGGCATTGGTGACACGATTCGCGTTTCGCTGGCCGCAGAGCCGCAAGAGGAAGTACGCGTCGCCTGGGAGATACTGAAATCCCTTGAGCTCCGTAAACGCGGTGTGACCGTGGTTGCCTGTCCCACCTGCGGACGTCTTGATGTCGACAACTTCGTCGAGATCGTAACGGAGATTGAACGACGCCTCGCGTACGTCGAAGAGCCTCTGCACCTTTCAATCATGGGCTGCGCCGTTAACGGTCCCGGCGAAGCTCACGATTCACAACTCGGCGTCACCTTCGGCCGCGGCGTGGGCATGATTTTCAAAGACGGTATCCCGATGCGCAAAGTCGC
>JBKPNP010000763.1:0-3377 GCA_046732775.1 Acidobacteriota bacterium | reverse complement strand
CGACACTGCGTCCAACACGTCCATCCCAGCAGCGGCACAACGGCAGGTGATTGAAGCACGGTTGGACAAGGTTGAGACGAAACTGTCCGAAATCGGCGCCATCAAGTTTAGCGGCGACATCCGGCTGCGCGCCGAGTCGTTCTTCGGTCTGTCAAATAACCTCGCGAACGGCGACAACCCGCTGGCGCTCGGCAATGATCTGTCCTCGCGACACCGCATGCGTTTGCGCGCCCGCTTACAGCTGCGCGGTTCAGTCAATGACGAACTGGATTGGGGATTACGCTTCGCGACCGGAAGCTTTGCCGATAACATTTCGACCAATCAAACGCTTACCGATTTCTTCAACCGTAAACCGTTCGGCCTCGATCAGGCATTTGTGACCTACAAGCCCAAACGCGTGCCGGGCCTGCGCCTGCAAGGCGGCAAGTTTGAACCGCCCTGGAGTTTTACCGAATTGACGATCGACAACGATCTAATGGTTGAAGGCTTCAACGAGTCCTACTCGCGCGGTTTCGGTAAATCAACTGTAAAAGATTTGACGTTTGTGGCGTGGCAACTGCCTTTCCTCGAACGCAACTCCGCCTTCGTTCGCAATCCCAACGGCACGATCAATATTGAACAGTCGCGTCGTGGTGGCCGCGACCTTGCCCTTTACGGCGGAGAGGTGCGGACACGCCTGGAGCCGAATGCAAACTTTGCGCTGAGCTTGTCAGCCTCCGACCTTTATTTCTCGGGCACGCAGTTCATTTCGCCGGTGCAGGTTTTCGGCAATCAACTGCTGCTGCCCCTCACCTTCACGATTCCAGCCGCGGGCGGCAATCCGGCCCAGATCATTACGACCCAGGTGGCGATCTCGCGTGACCTGCTGGTCGCGGGTAACGCCGGCCTGGGGCTGACGAACGCCAGCAACAACGCCATCAATCGAGACGGCCGCCTTGCTTCTGGATATAACCTGGTCGACTTGCTGGCGAAGCTCGAGTTCAAGCAAAGCAAACGTTGGCCAGTCAACGTGTTGATTAATTTCGTCACCAACACGCAGGCGCATGACGTTGTCACGGCAGGTCCGGGCGGTGCTGATTTGTTGCTGCGGAACAACGAGAATAAAGGCTTCTGGAGTGAGGTTCAGGTCGGCGCTGCCAAGACTCGCGGCGACACGCAGTTTGGTTACACCTTCATGCGTATTGAAAAGGACGCGGTACTGACGCCGTTTAATATGTCAGACATAACGCAGCAGTCTGACATGCGCGGCCATCGTTTCCAGTTGTCTTACACGGCCGACCCGCGTGTGACGTTTACCGCGATCGGCATCATCACCGAACGGCCAAACGGTCTGCTCGGACCATTCGCGCCAACGCCGCTGGGTTCACAGAATCGTTCGACGTTCAGACTGCAGTTCGACACGGTAGTGAAGTTCTAACTCAACCTACACTCCCACAGTCGGAACGGTTCTCGAGTTTAAGCCCCACCACGCTTGAACTCGGAACCTGCCGGACTGTCCAACCAAGTTAGCGATTTATTGTGGATTTCCTTGCCAAATTTCTTGCCGGAAACTTGCTTCTTCAAGTACGATGCCGCCTCTTTTCAACGTACAAACTCAAGCTTTTAGTCGTTCCACCAATAACCCAGGGAGAAACTTATGAGAATTGTGAATGAGACAGAACAGGAAGTCTTTTACGGAATTTCCTGCGCCGACAGTGGTGACTGCGGGACCATTGAGGTTGATGGTTATGTTGATCTGCCGTCTTATGACAACCAAACCAACGTTTCGGTTTCAGTAACTGCCGCTGGCGGGGAGCAGGTGTTTGCGCTTGTTCTTCCCGAAACTGGCACCGGGCAGCAAGTTGAAATGGCCGTGGTGGTCGAATAAGGAGAACCGACAATGAAACTATTCAACAACACAGCCAACGAGATTTACTACGGAATTGAGATGGCCGGCGGCGGCGATTGCGGCACCATAACAGCGGGCGACACGGTTGATTTGCCTGGCTATGACAATCAAACAGATGTGGTCGTGAAGCTTACCGCTACTCCGGTACCGTCGCCTTTCAACGTGACGATTCCTGAAACCGGCACGAACACGGTCGTAACAGTCGGCCTCTATCAGGAATAACTGATACGAGCCGTCACTCAGGCCGCGCAGTGACGTCACTCCCGTGAGGCGTTTAGAGTGTCGTCAAGCAGAGAGCGCCACTGCGCGGCAATTCCTTCCCAGTTGTACTCAGGTCGGATCGCATTGCGATAGGCTGCCGTCGCCAACTCCTCGCGCAGTTCAGAATCGACGTAAAGCCGTTCGAGTGCTTCGGCAACGCCTTCCGGCGTAACAATGTGCGCCTCAGTCAGATTTCCCGGATACGTGAGCTTCGTTACGGGCTCGACGAATTGTGCCGCCCCGCGCCAGAGTTGCGAAAGCGAGGTGTGGTTGGGAACAACCTGCGCGGCTTTCGTTGCCGCATGCTCAAAACTGACTAGCCCCCAGCCCTCACCTGTAGTTGTGGTCAAACCAACGTCACACGCGTTGTAGAGCAGGTTCATTTTTTCGTCTGTAAATTCGGGGCGCGTATTATCCGCCTGGCTCATGATCAAGCGATCAAATATCCCGTAACGGTTCGCGAGAATTGCTACATTCCAGCCCCTGCCTTCCGTAGCCATGTGCAGATAAAGCTTCACGTTTTTTGGCTTATCGCGAGCGAACTCTGCAAAGCCCTGCATCGTGATATCAACGCGCTTGCGCAACATATTTTTGTTTGCGTTGAGCACGATGAAAGCGTCAAGGTGATCGGCGTCGTCAAATCCAAGCGCGGTTCGCGCAGCTCGACGCCGCTCGAGAGTCGAGTATGTCCGACCGCCGCCTTCAGTGAGCGGATAGAATTTTTTGGTTTCGACTCCGTGAGGTATCACGTCGAGAGCGGGAAAAGAAAAAGCTGCATTTGTTTTCCGAACCTGAGCTAGCGCTAGTTCGATTTGTTCTCGCGCGTATTCGGTATAGAGAACGTAACGCGACACGCCTGACAATCGGCTGAGAATCTCCGGGGCGATCGGTCCGGCTTCGACCGGCGAGTACATAACGACTTTCGCGGAGAGCCGATTCGCTTCAAAGGCGTTGCGGATCTCTTCGAGGTACCTAAGTTGAAAAGAAATGTCGTAGAGCAGAAAGATTAGCGCCGGTCGAATCTCTGCCAGCAGTGGCGCTATCTGGTCGAACCCGTAAACGCTGGAACCTTTGCCCGCGGGATAGAGTCGCCAGGGATAGTCGTGAGCCGTGCCTTCGTAACGCGTCGCCAGTTGCTGCAGCTCAAACTCGCTCTGCAACGGCTCGAAGATATTGCGGATCACCCGAGCGAAGCCCGTCGGCGCCACCGCGTCTCCAATAATCAGTA
>JBKPNP010000762.1:0-4944 GCA_046732775.1 Acidobacteriota bacterium | reverse complement strand
ACAAAGGGAACCAGGGGTGTCTTCTCCAAAATCGAAAGCAAAACTGTCCGTGAATGAGCAAGTAAAAGCGCGGCTTAGCGCCGTAAAAGATTTTCTTTCCGGACGCTCGACTGAAGCAAAAGCTGTCCACACGGCTGACGAAGAAGTGCGGGAAGTGGTCGCCGCGGAACTGTTGGCGGCAATGGCGGAGCCAGTTGGGTCTGAAGAATCTGACGACGGACAGGAACGGGCCCGTCAGTTGTTTTTGGACCACGGATATTTCGATGAGGCCGTTGAAAACCTACGCGGCGCCGCGTCTCCCGCTGAACGGGCCAAGGCCGCCCGCGCCCTGGGCTTAGTCGGAAATCAGCGGGCCACGCCCGACTTGATCGCAGCTATGTTTGATGACGATTTGCAAGTTCGTTCCGCTGCTGAAGAAGCGCTCAATCAAATTGGGGCGCGCGCGGCAGCTCCTGTAATCCCGCGCGATAGCGCTGCATCGCAAACGGCGGCTGAAGACAGCTCGACCGATTCGCTGAGCAGTGAGCCCGCCGGTTTCGAAAGCTCCAGCCATCAAATCGCAGAAGTCCAAACAGAAAGCGCGGTTGATGCCGTACAGGCGGCTCCACAATTCGAAACAACGCCGGTTGAGCTCGAGTCGGCCGCAGACGACACGGCTGAAGCTGAGGGCTTGTTGCAGCAGGAAAATACTTTAAGACAGTCAGTTGTCGACATCGATCAGCAGCTTCAGAAAATTGCTGCCGCGTTGTCTGAGTCAGAAAATCAGATTCGCTGGCGAATTGAGAGCGAAGCCAAACTGCGCGCTGAAGCTGAGGAAGCGCGAATCGCAGAAGAGCGATTGCGAGCGGAGGCTGAAGCTGCCGCGGAAGATCGCCGGCGGCAGGCGCACGCAGCGGTTCGAGCTGAACAAACTGCGCGACTTGAGTCGGAAGCCGAACTGCAACGACATTCAGAGCAGGAGAACAGCTTGCGCCTGAAGGCGTCTGAGCTGCGGGCCAGCGTTTTAGAGATCGTGCGTCAACGCGCGCAACTCGAAAACGCACGCGCCGCTGCCGCCGAGGCAGCACAGCGCGCGGAAGCAGAACGTGCACGCGAGGATGCGCGACGGCGTCATGAAGCAGAATTGGAACTCCTGCGCAGCGAACAGGAAGCTTTTGCGCAAGCGACGCAGGACGTGGCCACGCAGCAAGCGAATGTTCTTGCTGCGCGTCAAAAAGCCGCTGACGAACTTGCACGGCTAAAGGAAGAACAGTCAGCAGCAGAAGCAGCGCAACGCGAAGAGGCTGAGCGGCTGCGTCGCGAAGCTGAAGCTCGCAATACCGAAGCACAAGATCAATTGCGCCTGGCGCTGGAGAAGTTGCGCGAAGCCGGAGAGATAATCGCGAGGCGGCGAGCTGAGGTTGAAGCGTCACGCGAAAAAGCTGACGCCGACGCCGAAGTATTGTTGCAAGCCCAGGCACGCATGCAGGCCGCAGAGCAGGCGCGCGCACAGGCGGAGCTCGAGCGTTCCCAGCTGGAAGCGGAAATCCATCATCAGGTGGAAACGCAACAACGCATGCTTCAGGAAACGCGTCAGCGCGAACACGACGAGAAGCGGCGACTTCAGGAAGAGCTGCGTTTTCATGCCGAGAAGGAGCAACAACACCTCGCAGAGATGGAAGCGATGAAGGTTCAGGCGGAAGCTGATTCGAAACAGCGCCTCGAAAGGGAACAGCAAATCCGCGCTCAAATCGACAGCCTGAGGATTGCCGATGCTGAAACGCGCCGCCGGATCGCAGACGCCGAAGTAAAGCGCCGCGCCGCTGAGGATGCGTACCGGCTGATCGCTCAAAAGGTTCAACGCGTTGAGCAGGAGGCGCACGCGCGCGCGAAAGAAGAGGAGCAGATTCTCGCGAAGCTCGAGGCGGAGCGTCGCACCGTCGCTATCGAAGCGCAGTCGCGCGCCGAGCAGGAGAAGCGCATTCGCGAAGAGATTGAAATGTTCCGCCGACTCGAGGAAGAGGAGCGGCCGCGAATCGAAGCGGCCACGCTGCAACTAGCTGCTGCTGAAGCACGCATGGAAGAAAGAAAGTTGAACCAGCGCCGCGAATCGGAAAGCGAGTTTTCAGGCGTCGAGTCGCCTTCAGTCGCTGACTACGATCACGCTTCGTTAGCGGCGGTTCCTCCTTCTCATCGTCAAGCCGATGAGAGTGCCGGCGCCGCTGAATTTCACGACAACATCAGGCCGTTCGTTGCCCCGCGCACCGCTGCAGCTCAGGCCTCGGCCGCCGACGAGTCTCGTGATGCGGCTCCAGATGGCGCGAATACATTTGAGTTCTCGACTCTCACTCCGGCGATCGCGACTTATTTAAACAGCGTCGATCCTTACAAACGCGCTGCTGCGGTAGGCGAGTTAGCGCGCCTCGGATCACCGGACGCCTTTGAACGGATCGTTGAGTGTTTCGATGATCACTCATTGCATGTTCGAAACGCAGCGGCCCGCGCACTGCGGACTCTCGAACCGGTCCGCACCGTTGACCTCTTCAATCGTGCGCTTGAAAAAGCTCCCGCGGAACGACGCAAAAACATTGGGGCAGCCATGGCCGCTTCAGGATTGGCCGACGAGGCGATAAACAATCTGGGCAGTGACAAGCGCGAAGAAACCTACAACGCGCTATCGATTCTTTTTGTCATGGCAAAAACGGGCGAGGTTTCACCGCTCGTACGTGCGCTCGAACAACACCCGTCAGATGATATCGGCCGAGCCGTTTCGAAACTGCTGACGTTGAGTGGATATCAACAGTGAGGTGAGCAGTGAGCAGTAAGCGGAAGGCAAAAAGAGCCGAAACCAAAATTCAAAATTTAAAACTCAGAACTCAGAACTCAGAACTCAGAAACTGTTACCGTAGTTCGATAATCGCAATCCCGCCGGGCGCAATTGAAAGTCCCACTTCACTTCTTCCATTCGCTTTCTTAACAGCGACGTCAGCATCATTAATCCAATTAACCGCTTTTGTAATTGTCTGATCACGCATGCTGATGGTGGCATTGACGTACGCGCTGCGATCGACCTGTGCCATACCCTGCTGCGGTTTGAACACGCCCTGGTTGTTGATTAGCGTGATCACCCAACCGTTTTCATTGCGATTAATCAGATACTCGACGTCGCCAGAAACCTTGATCGGTGTGGCATCCGCAAAAACGTGCGCCAGCATGTGAGCGGCAAAGGGTGTGATGCGCTCATCTTCACCCAACAAATCTGCCAGCGCTGCAAATACAACACTGCCTTTGCCACTCCTGTTTACCGTGACGAGCGGATCACCTGACTCGGAAGCGATGAGCGTTTTAGCGCCCTTCAACTCAACTCTTGCGTAGCGAAATAGCTGACCGCGCAAATCCTGTTCACTCTCACCAGCACTAAGGCACCGCGCATTTGAGGTCTCCAAAGTCGCGGCCGTGACGTTCACGCCCAGTAGCTCAGGCGGCAAGCCTTTAGCTTGCGACGCATTGACTACAAGCGTACCACCCGATCGGACATAGGCATTGAGTCGCTCAACCCATTTTGCCGACCACTCAACGTTCCCGCCCACCACAACTGCGCGGTACGGATCGAGCAGCGACGGTTTGCCCTTAACCGTAGGTGCTTTCGGTTCAGACGTCACTAGCACATCGAAGATGTCACCAAAGACACCGTTAACGAAAGCCTGCCGATCGCCCGACGCCGGTTCACCTTCGACGACGAGCCCCGGGTAGTACGCGACGCCAAATAACTCTCGCAACGCGCGATCACTGCGGTTGATTTGCGAAACACCAAAAGGCCATTGCGGATAGTCGGTCATGTCCCAACCGTGCGCGGGGTCGAGCAGAATCGCCACCGGTGTATACGGGACGCCGCGATTCGGATGCTTCTCAGCAAACCGCATGAACTCATCCGTGATGCGGCCGAGCGGGTTCAGTTGGAACTCATGATCGCCGGGGCCGGGTTTAAAGAATTGATCAAAGCCCTGTTCGAGGTAGATGCCCGAAGCGCCCGACATGTAATAGAAGTAATAACTCTTGCGATACCACGACAGCGATGGCCCCATAGTCGCACCGTAACGCGAATGGAAGAAATTATCAGGCCCGGCAAAATTCTGCTCGCGCGTGAAGGTGGTGGCAGTGTCTCCGAAATTGGGCGCGTGGTAGTAAAGAAAGTTTCCGCCTTGTTGACGGGCCGCCCCGCGCGTAAAGGCCGTGCGCATCGCAAACATTGGTTGCACCGCCGCGGTTTCCACACCCAGGAGCCGCACGCCCCACTCGGTTAATGCATGCGCGAACGACGTGCTGGAAGTGGATTGCGCCGGAATGAGCTTGTCCCACATCGCGCCGGTATCGGTGTGAAAAATTGCGGCCCACTTGCGCGCGATCGCGTTCGTGTAGAAGACGCGATGCGCTTCGAGCAACTCTTTGCGCGACATCGTCGGCGAAATCTTCAGCTCAGCCGGCGCCTGCTCCCACACGTACCCAACACTTTCGCCCGACATCCAACCAAGAAACTGGTCCTTGAATTCGCCGGTCAAGAGTTTCCAGGCAGCCTGCCCGTCTTCAGCTGACAGAGCCGCTGAACCGTAGTTAATCAGAATTGCAAAGGGCACTTTCGTTTCGCGAACGTAGCGAAGGAACGCACTGCCTTCTTTTAAGTACTCCGGTAAATTGTTGATGTAGATCACCGGGACAACGAACGGTGAGCTAAACAGCGGCACGTCGCGGGCGCCTTTATACTTTTCCACAAACGCATCGACGGGTTCGGCGTTGAATGCGTAGAGCGGACGCTCGGCCGGCGGTTTATCGTAAAGCTTCCAAAACTCACGATTGATGTTCCACGGCATGAAAAAATCGCGCCCATCGATCAACGGGCGCTGCCAGCTCGCGCGGATAGTGGCGTCGCTGGGAACGGAGGACGATAACAACGGCGATAGAGGCGAA
>JBKPNP010000761.1:0-2042 GCA_046732775.1 Acidobacteriota bacterium | reverse complement strand
CAAAGACGCGCTTAACCTGCAGTTTGTCCGGTTTCAGGCAGGCTGTTACCATACCACCTCTTTATACCAGCACTCGAATAATCCAAAGCGAAAAAGGTTTCATGACTGCTCCACAAACAAAGATTTTTGTAGCCGATGAAGTCAGCGACAGCGGGCTGCAACCGTTGCGCGATGCGGGTTTTCTTGTCGAAAAACGCGTTCGTCTAAATCCATCCGAGCTGCGCGATGCGCTCGCCGGCGCTGCCGGGCTGGTGGTCCGCAGTGAAACGAAAGTCACCCAGGAGTTGATGGACGACGCGACTGCGTTGCGCGTGATCGGACGCGCCGGTGTTGGCGTTGACAACATCGACATTCCGGCGGCTACCGAGCGCGGTATCGTAGTCATGAATGCGCCGGACGGCAACACGATTACTACTGCCGAACACACAATTGCCCTGCTCGTTGCGCTCGCACGCCGGATTCCGCAGGCGAACAGCAGCTTGAAATCGGGCAGTTGGGATCGAAAGTCGTTTGTTGGCGTCGAGCTACAGGGGAAGACGCTGGGTGTCGTCGGCCTCGGGCGAATCGGCCGGACGGTGGCCGCACGCGCGCGCGCCTTCGGGATGAAGATCGTCGCGTTCGATCCATTTATTGCGGCCGAGCAGGCGCGCGATCTCGAAATTGCTTTGGCGCCGCTTAAAGAACTTTTCTCGGCTGCGGATTTCATCACGGTTCATACGCCACTAACGGCGGAGACGCGCGGCGTAATCGGGCCAGAAGCCTTCGCGCGTATGAAGCAGGGCGTACGCATTATCAACTGCGCGCGTGGCGGTCTAGTCGATGAGGCGGCTTTGTACGAAGCGATCAAATCGGGGAAAGTTGCGGGCGCCGCGCTTGACGTGTTTGAAGCGGAACCACCCCCTACCGATCATCCTCTCCTGGAGCTCGATGAAGTGATTGTGACGCCGCACCTGGGCGCATCCACGACGGAAGCGCAGGAGGGCGTCGCTTTTACGGTAGCCGAGCAGATGCGCGATTACTTACAAACCGGCGCCTTGCGTGGCGCCGTGAACGTGCCGGCGTTAGGCACCAAGGAACTCGCAGTTCTCAAACCTTATATCGAACTTGCGGAAAAACTGGGGCGATTCCAGGCACAGCTTGTCGGCAGCGCGGTGAGGGAAGTGAAACTGGAGTTTGCGGGTGAAATCGTTGCGCTCAACGCGGCGCCGGTGACTCGGTCGTTTCTGGCGGGACTGCTGCGTGACGTTAGCGCGCGCGTGAATGCCGTCAACGCTTTTCTGATTGCGGAGGAACGCGGCATTAAGGTTACGACCACTTACTTCCGCGCCGGAGCTGACTTCGTGCCGTCAATACGTACGCACGTCATCGGCAACGACTTTGAGCAGTCGCTGGCCGGGACGATATTCGGTTTCGGAGAGCAAGCGCGCGAAGGTCGCATCACCGAGATTGATGGTTTTCACATCGAAGCAACGCCGCACGGCCACATGCTGGTGATGCGCAACCGCGACGTGCCTGGTGTAATCGGGCGCGTCGGCACAATACTCGGCGAGCGCGGAGTCAACATCAGCCGCTTTCATTTGGGCCGGCGCGAGCGTGGTGGGGAAGCGATGGCGGTGATTGAGGTAGACGCTCTGATCGAACGCGAAACGCTGGACGCCTTGAAGTCGTTGGAACCAGTCGTATCCGCGCAGCAGATTGAGTTATAAGTCGGCGACTCGCAGAAACTAAAGGGTGGGGATCTGGCTAACCTATCTGACAGGCAAAACGATTCTGTTCGCCGTTTCTCTTTGCACTGGTCGAGGGCGAGCTAAGTCGCTCGGGAGAATCATCATTGCCATGACCATGATGACGGCGCAAATCAACTGGCCGACAAATGAGCGCTTCGTGTGCTCCCAAAATTTGATCACAGCGATTAAGCCGACTAAGGGAACAAAGAACGTTCCGAGTCCCCAGGCGATGCTTTGCTGGAAGATTCGCACCAGTAGCCAGATGTGACAGACCATAAGCAGCAGAAACGCGATTACAACTGCGATCACTGAAGC
>JBKPNP010000760.1:0-1753 GCA_046732775.1 Acidobacteriota bacterium | reverse complement strand
CTGCCGGTCAGGGGTTGGTCATGAGTTTTAGTGACCACGCCGTCACGCACCCATTGCCAGAACTGCGCCTGCGTCGTCCAAAACTCTTTACGATCGCTGCAGATGACGAGGGCAGTCTTCTTCTTTTTCTTTTTCTTCTTGTCTTTAGTACCGGCGACTTTAGTCATGGTCAAACAATAGTGATGAGTGATGAGTGATGAGTGATGAGTCAAGGCAGTTGACCGTTACTCATTACTCATTACTCATTACTCATCACTCATCACTCATCACTCATCACTTGTAGACAGACGGGTGCGCCGGCATGTTTTTCCGTTTCAACGTTCGCGAAACGACCACATGCTTTACCCCGAGGGGAAACCTCTATGCGAGGCAGCACTAAATTTTCAAACCGGCCGCAACCGGCTAATACCCTTCCGTACCCCTTCTTCCCTTACCCCTCTTCCCCTTTGCCCTCTCCACCCTCTTTCCCTCTTCCCCCGTTCTTATCTTTCCCCGTTCTTACAGGAGAAGACGCGAAATCAATTCCGCGCGGCGCCTGACGCCAAACTTGATAAAGATGTGGCGCAGGTGAAACTTCACCGTCTGTTCACTCACCAGCAAACGCGCGCCAATCTCTGCGTTCGTCAATCCTTCAACGCAGCACAGCGCCACTTGCGCTTCACGCCGGCTGAGATTCTTGTTCTCGACCACACGCTGAATGACGCGTTCAAAGGCGCGTCCGCTAATCTCGCTGTCGATTCCCTTCGCGTACGATTTCACGCCGCGTTCTTCACGTCGCACTATGACTTCGTCGGGTGTGAACACGCGGTAGGCAGTTGCGTGTTCGCGTGTGCCGTTACCATTGGACTTCACTTCGCGGTCAATGCTGAACTTCGCGACCAAACCCTCCAGACCGCGCCGGATGGTGCTAAGACTGACAATGCCGGTGAGATCCATGACCGAGCGCGCGGTGAAAAGGTTGGCCGCGGCATCGGGTTGGTTCGCTGACCCATTCGCCGCCGAGAGCATCGCGGCATAGAGCCGTCGCTCGATGGGCGTGTGCGAAAGGGCCACGAGCGCGAGGCTGGTGCCGTCACCACCGTGTTCGATCTGCCCACCTAAAGGGTAGGTTTTTGGATCGACCTCGGCAATGGTTTTGGCTTTATGGGGGAACATCAATTGTCAGAGTGATTGCGCGAGAGATTGCGGCGGCGTGTCCAAACGTTGAAGCCAGCAGGTCCGCAAAAACTTAATTTCGATCAAACTCCTGCAAACTAAATCGCCCGTGCAGGTGCACGAAGCGACCCCGAATTTCAATGGACTCTGAAGTGGAGTGACTTCTGGGCAAATCACTGAAGCACGAACAAGCGAACGAAGGCCAGAGCCTAAATGCAACGATAATCCATGTCAAGCGCAAAGGTGGACAAAGTGCTCGGTTTTATTGGTTGTCGACCATTTCACACCAGAGATGGCCGATCGTGATGTGCGCTTCCTGGACGCGCGACGTGCGATCGGAGGCGACCACGAGGGCAAAGTCACAATGCGAACGCAGGGGTTCGCCGGAACAGCCGGTTAAGGCTATCGTGCGGCAGCCAAGCTCGCGCGCCTTATCGGCCGCCTTTACAACGCTTTCGGATTTACCACTCGTGCTGATCGCTATCAGAACATCTCCCCGCCTCGCATGCGCCGCGACCTGGCGCGAGAACACTTCGTCGTAACCGTAGTCGTTGCTGAGCGCAGTCAGCGCGGACGTGTCGGTGGTTAAGGCGATTGA
>JBKPNP010000759.1:0-5681 GCA_046732775.1 Acidobacteriota bacterium | reverse complement strand
GTAACACTCGGGCCTGGGCGACGACTCTATCCCCGCTGCTCATCGTAATCGCACTAACCGCAGTTTATTCCACGGCCCGCATGTTTTCATCCGCACTGCTGCTGCAGGCGCGAATTCAATTCTTCATCGACATCCTGCTCGTGACGTGGTTGCTCTGGACAACGGACGTTATTCATTCGCCGTTCATCGCTGTCTACATCGTCGTGATTGCGGCGTCCAGCTTGTTTCTGGGTCCGCGTGACGCGATTGTTGTGTCGCTCGGCTGTGCGATTGCATTCACGGCCAGCGCCCTGGCAATTCTTAACGGATACGGGAACTTGAGTACTGAGCAGCTCGTCGGCAACGGCCGGGTGCAAACGTTTCAATCGATCGGTCTGTTCGATATCGCGTTCCTGGTTGTTGGATTGTTATCCGCGCGCCTTGCTGAACGGCAATCACGATCCGACGTGCAACTGCAAGCGGCAACACAATCCTTGGCGAACCTGCGAGCGCTGCATGAACGTATCGTCGAGTCAATTCGTTCCGGAGTTGTCACCACGGACTTGCTGGGTCGCATCTACACATTCAACGCAGCCGCCATCGAAATCACCGGTTACAGCGAAGCCGACGTTCGCGGAGAGGACGCATCCATTTTCTTCGGCGAGCTGAAGGATATTATCGCCGACTCGCTAGACAGCGCGGGAGGAATTGAAGCCAGTCCGCGGTTTGAGGCGGACTGTCTAACCGCGGAAGGATTGCGGCTACGGCTCGGGTTCAGTCTGTCGCCGTTATTTTCTGAGTCTGGTGAAACCACGGGCATTGTCATCACCTTCCAGGATCTAACTCACATTCGTGCGCTCGAGGAGACATCACGTCGTCAGGATCGTTTGGCAGCAATTGGACGGATGGCGGCGTCGATCGCGCACGAGATTCGCAACCCGCTAGCGGCGATGCGCGGTTCAATTCAAATGCTCCGTGCCGACATGGACAAGGACTCTTCACAGACCGAACTGATGGAAATTATTCTGCGTGAGTCTGATCGACTCAATCGCATCATCAGCGATTTTCTAAATTACGCGCGTCCGCGGTCACTCATACAATCGCGCGTTGACGTTGGTGAGTGTCTGCGCCGGACTTTTACCCTGCTGCGCAACAGCGCAGAAATACACGCCGAGCACGTAATCAAAGAAGAGATTCCGGAAACGCCCGTCCTGATAAACGCTGATTCAGAGCAACTGCAACAGGTGTTTTGGAACCTGGCGCGTAACGCTCTGCAGTCAATGCCAGGCGGTGGAACACTACGCGGGAACATACAGCAGCACGCGTCGAATCGGTTGAGAATAGCTTTTTCTGACACCGGCCGCGGCATGTCGCCGCAAAGCGTTGAGCGTTTATTCGAACCGTTTTCGTCCACGACGGGTGGCACCGGCCTGGGGCTTTCGATCGTTTATCAAATCATTCGCGATCATGGTGGTACAATCAACGTTCGAAGCCGCGAAGGACAAGGCACAACCATCACGATTGAATTGCCGGTGGGAACATTTGAAGACGGCAATCAGAATACAGAGGAGCGAATTCAATAGTTAGCGAATCTGCTTCTGCTTTTTTCCAAGTATGCCCAATCTTTTAATAGTCGACGACGAGCTGGGAATGCGGCAGTTTTTGACGCATCTGTTCCAGCGTGAAGGGCACACGGTGCGGTCCGCCGCAAACGGACGCGAAGCGATGGAACTTTTGCGCGCGGCGCCTGCGGACGTGATCGTGTCAGACGTGCAGATGCCCGACATGAACGGTATTGAACTGCTACGCGCGGCCCGCGAACTCCTGCCCGAAGTCGAAGTAATAATGATGACTGCGTTTGCAAACGTCGACACCGCTCGCGAGACGTTTCTGCTTGGCGCATACGACTTCGTGCAAAAGCCGTTCGACAACGACTTACTGAAAGAAACGGTCGCGCGCGCGCTGCAAAAGATTTCCCTGATCAAAGAAAAAGAGGCGCTGCTTGAAGAAAACAAGGCGCTCATTCAAGGTCAACGAACGCGTGGCAAGCTGAACAACATCATCGGTCGCTCCGGCCGAATGCAAGCGCTTTATCAAATGATTGAGACTGTCGCGCAGGTTCAGTCGACGGTGTTAGTCACCGGCGAGTCGGGCACAGGCAAAGAACTTGTGGCGCGCGCCATTCACGATCTGGGACCGCGGGCCGAGAAGCCTTTCGTTTCGATTAACTGTGGTGCTTTTACCGAGACGCTGCTCGAGTCGGAATTGTTTGGCTACGTCAAGGGCTCGTTCACCGGCGCAAACACAAATCGTAAAGGACTGTTTGAGGCCGCAAATACCGGCACGGTGTTTCTTGATGAGATCGGTGAAATGTCGTCAGCAATGCAGGTCAAGCTGTTGCGCGTTTTACAGGAGCGAAAGCTGAGACCGGTGGGCGCAACGGAAGAAACGACCGTTGACACTCGAGTGATCGCCGCCACGAATCGCGACCTCGCGAGCATGGTGAAGGCCGGCACATTCCGCGAAGATCTTTACTACCGGATTTCAGTAATCCCGATTGAACTGCCTTCGCTGCGCGAAAGGCCCGAGGACATCTCAGACCTGGCACAACATTTCGTGGAAAAGTTTGGCGCGAACGTTGGTCGCAAGCTGTCAATCACCGATCCTGCGTTGCGACTGCTTGAACAATATCTTTGGCCAGGCAACGTACGCGAGCTCGAACATGCGATCGAGCGCGCCGTGGCGCTGGAAACAACCGACGCCATCCAGCCGGAACGGTTACCGGAAAAGATTACTAACTACAACCCCTACCGCATTGCGGAAAACTTTGAATTTCCCGAACAGGGACTAAACCTCACCGCCCATCTGGATCAGCTCGAGAAGACTTACGTAATGGAAGCGTTGCGACGCACAGCGGGCAATCAAACCGGTGCTTCCGAATTGCTTTCGATGTCAGTTCGCTCCCTGCGCCATCTGCTCGACAAACATGGGATTCGTAGTCTGACCGCGCAAATGCGTGACGAACGACGTTCTGCCGAAACAACACCGCGCCGGCGTGCGACCGATCCAACGCCACGACGCCGCGACGATGACGAATCGGAGTTTGCCGCTAGTGCCGGCGAAAGCTGATCGGCCCCATGCGTAATTCCCTCACTCGCCCTTTGCCGTAATCCGTCATTCCCTGCCTGCCGTTAATTGTCACTGGCCCGTGGCAATATTCTGCGCCGCGTCGCATTTCGACGAAAAACCTCAGGTTTTCCGCCACTCTCACTCGAATCCAAACTTGGCACGCTCCTTGTAAATAGCCCGCCCGACACTTCGCGCTCTGCGCGGCCTTACCAAGGATGGAGCCGTTGGCGCGAGAAACTTCTAAAACACTTTCTCTTAAGGAGCACGAATCGAAAATGAAAACGAAACGTCAAGAGGGCTTCTCGCTGATAGAGCTCCTCATCGTCGTCGCGATCATCGGAATCATCGCCGCCATCGCAATCCCTAACCTTTTAGCCTCACGCCGCGCGGCCAACGAGGGTTCAGCCCTCGCGTCAATGCGCGTGATTTTCAGTTCTGAAGCCACCTACCAGGCTACCGCTGGCGGTGGTAATTACGGCACCTTAGCGAACTTGGGTACGGTCGGTTTGATCGATGCAGTTTTGAACGGCGCAACTGCGGCTGCCTCAGCCAAGAGCGGTTACGTCTTTGCAGCGGCCCCGGTCGTTGTTGCCGGTTTGCCGGCGTTTGATGCCTCATCGACTGCCGCCGTCCACACCAGCACCAGTGCCATTACGGGTACCGGCACGCGAGCGTTCTATGTGAACGAGTCGGGCGTCATGTACTACAACACCGCTACCACTGCTCCGACTTGTACGGCTGATGCAAATCGAACGGTCACGGCCGGCCTGACAGGCACCAACGGTACCGTCCTCAACAACTAATCTCACGAGAGATTAGCAACCCTCTGCGGAGGTGAGCCCCCCTCACCTCCGCAGAACTCTACTGAAGCAACCTACCAGTCGAGGAAACCCCAACCATTCCCTAAGGAGTTTATGAAAATGACAAACACCAAACGCCAACAGGGCTTCTCTCTGATAGAGTTGCTCATCGTCGTCGCGATCATCGGAATTATCGCGGCCATCGCAATCCCTAACCTGCTTGCTTCGCGTCGCGCCGCTAACGAAGGCTCAGCCCTCGCTTCGATGCGCGTGATCTTCAGTTCAGAAGCCACCTACCAGGCAACAGCTGGTGGCGGTTCATACGGCACTCTTGCGAACCTCGGAACCATGGGCCTGATCGATGCAGTGCTGAATGGCGCCACCGCGGCGGCGTCAGCCAAGAGCGGTTATGTTTTCGCAGCCGCGCCAGTAGTTGTTGCCGGTTTGCCAGCTTTCAATGCCGGCGCAACCGCTGCCGTCCACACCAGCACCAGTGCAGTTACCGGCACCGGTACCCGCGCTTTCTATGTGAACGAATCGGGCGTGATGTATTACAACACGGCCACCACCGCCCCGACGGCGACTGCTGATGCGAACCGTACTGTTACGGTTGGTCTCACCGGAACCAACGGAACTGTTCTCAACAACTAGTCTCATATCCTCGGGTACCCCCGGGATTGTGCGGTTAACCTACGGGGGCGAAATCCAAATTCGCCTCCGTAGTCTTTTTTCGGGGACAGAAACGAGCATGGGTTCATTGTTGAAAGTCCTGAAGGAGCAGAACAGCATGACCTGCAAAACCCAGAAAGGCTTCTCCCTGATCGAGCTTCTCATCGTCGTTGCTCTGATTGGCGTGATCGCAGCCATCGCCATTCCCAACTTGTTGGCCTCAAGACGCGCCGCCAACGAATCATCGGCGCTCGCTGCACTGCGCATCATCGGCAGCGGCGAAGCAACCTATCAAGCGACAGCAGGAGCAGGCCAATACGGTGACTTAGCCGCCCTGACAACTCAGAAGCTCGTTGACGCTGTTGTCGGCGCCGCGAGTATCGGTGGCGGCACGCCAAAGAGTGGCTTTCTTTTTTCCGCAGAAAATATCACCGGCGCGAACGTGCCTGCGTTTGACGCCAAGACCCAACCCTCCGTTCACACCTCCGCGAGCAATATCAGCGGCACAGGCAGCCGCAGTTTCTTCGTGAATGAAGCCGGCGTCATCTACTACAACACCACCGCTACGGCGCCAACCTGCACGGCAACTGATACCCGCACGGTAACGGGAACTCACCTAAACTAACCGAGCTCAGACATCGTCGGCAGTGATCTCAACCAGCACTGCCGACACCCTCACAAACAAACTACGGACTGCCGCCTTGGGGCAGTTTTTCAGTTTGAGCCAACCGTTTCGAAAGTTTTGAAACCGCGCGCTAAGCATAACGACGAACCCGATCGTCGTCTCCCCCAAATTATTTCGTTTCGAAGATTTACGAGGTGCGATAAAGTAATGCGCGAGTTCGCTCAACTCATGAATCAAACTGCACTCGATACCGCATCACACACCAACGCCAGCATGCCGCGTCTGCGCGGCAATAATTCAACCATCTCCAGAATCGGGACTATCGCACGCAACGCCTTTCGCGAAGCAGTGCGCGATCGCGTGCTCTACAACCTGGTTCTATTCGTGCTGTTGCTGACGGCCGGCGCGATCTTCCTCGGCGAATTATCTGGTGGGCAGGAAGCAAAAATTATCGTCGACCTGGGCCTCAGCTCGATACT
>JBKPNP010000758.1:0-2013 GCA_046732775.1 Acidobacteriota bacterium | reverse complement strand
GGCGTCATCGTCTCCTGAAAGCGGCCGCCGAGATGCTTCGCCAAAAACTTCTCCGAAGCGGCGAACATGGCCATGTTGTTCACTGGCCGTTGGAAACCGTGGCCCTCGTCCGGCGCCACGATGTACTCAACCGGATAATTGCGATCGCGTAGCGCAATCACGATCTGATCGGCCTCGCGTTTGTTGACGCGCGGATCGTTGGCCCCCTGGATTACCAGCAGCGGCGTCTTTATTTTCGTGGCGTGGTTGAGCGGCGACTGCCGTTCAAGTTGGGCCTTACCTGCCGCCGTTGCCGGATCGCCCATGCGCACCGCGAACAGTTTGCGAATCGACTCCCAGTACGGCGGAATCGTTTCGAGCAACGTCACCAGATTTGACGGACCGACGATATCCACGGCCGCGGCGTAAAGATCAGGTGTGAAGGTGACTCCCGCGAGCACCGCGTAGCCACCGTATGAACCGCCCATGATGCCGACGCGTTTCGGATCGGCGATGCCCTGGTCGATCAAGTACTTCGTTCCCCAGGTAAGATCGTCCTGCATTTTCTGGCCCCACTCGTTGTTGCCGGCGTCGAGAAATTTCTTACCGTAACCGGTTGAGGCGCGGAAATTCGGCAGCAATACTGCGTAGCCACGATTGGCGAGAAACTGCGCGATGCTGTTGTAACCCCAGGTGTCACGGCCCCACGGTCCACCGTGCGGCAAGATGATCGCCGGCAGGTTCTTCGCGGGAACGCCTTTGGGTAGGGTCAGGTACGCTGGAATCTCTAGTCCGTCCGACGACTTGTAACGCACCGCGGTCATCGGCGACAGGTAATCGCGATTGAGCTTCTCGCGGACGCGATACTGGAAAGTCAGCTTCTTGGTGTTGCGATCGAACAGGTACCGTTCGCCTGGTTCGGTGTCGCTGCTGGCGACGATCAAAAACAGTCGTTCGTCCTTCGTGCCCGAAGCGAAACCGATTTCCTTCCCGGGAAATTTCTTTTGCAGCAGCTTGTAATCAGCCTCATACGCTTTATCTTTCCAGTAAATGCGTTCCCGTTCGTCCGTATAAGACGTGTCGATCATCTCGTCGGTAACTTCCGAAAAACTCACGTTGCCAAAGTCCACGCGGTTCAGCGGATCGGATTCCACCAGTTCTTCTTTGCCGGTCGCCGGATCGAAAAGAATCAGCCGCGTCAGGTCAACGTTGCCTTTATTGGTTTCGAAATAAACCCGCTGGCCATCTTTGTGATAACGAACCGGTCCGCAGCTTTCAAACACACCGCACGAATAAACTTTAGTGAAACCGTTTTCGTCGACGCGCAACACTTCCGTGTCGCCGTTATCCGCAGCGCGGGTGGCTAGTCGGAGCTGGTCTTTCAGGTCGAAGATCCAACTGGTGATGCGTTCAGTGTTTTTACGAATGAGGGTGCGTTCGCCGGTTGAGATCTTCACCTTGTACAAATCGTGCCACGCCGGATCGCGGTCGTTGAGGCCGATGTACATCGCGTCAGGCTCGCTGCGAGGAACTGCATAGATGGCCGCGCGTACACCCTTAGCATCCGTCAGGTTTCGTGCCGTCGGAACGTCCTGACCGGCAGCCGGCGATTCCGCCGGGTTAACGGCGTAAACCAGGTAGTTTTCGTCGCCGCCCTTGTCCTGCACAAACAGGATGTAATTACCGTCGCGACTCCAGAAGTACTGTGCAATGGGTCGCGTTTTATCAGCAGTCACAGGCTTCGCGGCAGTGAACGGTTCTTCTGTTCGTTTGACCCAAACGTTCCGTGTGCCCTTAAACGGTTTTACAAATGAGATGAATTTTCCGTCGGGAGAGATTTGAGCACCCGAAATTTCGGGGTCGCCGAAAAACAATTCACGATCAATGAGGGGCGGCTGCGTATTCGCCTGGCCGAATGTCGAGCGCGGTGTAGCTGCCAAACCACAGCAGAGAACAGCAAACACAAATGCCAGTGATTTGCGGGAAAAGCTTGTCATAGAACCTCTTTCATGGAGTAGTGGGAAATTAGGCAAT
>JBKPNP010000757.1:0-1807 GCA_046732775.1 Acidobacteriota bacterium | reverse complement strand
GAAAGGCCATCGAGGGCGCGCACCTTTCGCTTGCGTAAAAAGCCAAGGTCGTAGTCCTTCGTCAGCTTGTCTATCTCGATAACGGAGGTGTTGCCGTTCGTTGGCAGATTTGGGGACGTCATGATCAAGACCCTCTAACTTTAGTTTTATTGCGCCTGGAGTTGCTCGAGTTTCTGTCGCATCTGCGCCACTCGCGCGGCATCGCGATCGGCGCCTAAGGCGCGCCCAAACTGTGCTATCGCTTCCGGCTTTCGCCCAATGGCGCCATAGCTGGAACCGAGTTCGTAACGTGCAGCGATGTCCCCCGGGTCTTGCCGCAGCACGGCCTCGAACTCCCGGATAGCGCCGGAGTAGTCGCCCATCGCGGCGAGCGTGCGAGCCAGGTTGAAGCGCGCGGAAGTGGCGTTTGGATTTCGCTCCAAGACCAACAAAAACTCCCGCTTCGATCCGGCGTAATCTTTTTTATCGTAAAGCAGCGCACCTAAATTGTTGTGCGCTTCCAGGGAACGCGGGTCGATCTTTAACGCGGATTCAACGTTCGCTACGGCGTCGTCAAGTTTGCCCGCGCCGGCCTGTGCCATTGCCAGGTTGTTGTAGACCGCCGCATTTTCGGGATCGATTCGCTTCGCTTCAAGCATTTCAGACAGCGCCAGAGCGTATTGCTTACGCCCGAGGTAAGCCAATCCCAGGTTGTAATGCGTCGACTTCGAATTTGGCGAATACTCGACAGCGCGCTGCCATAAAGAAACTGAATCCTTCCAGATTCGATTTTGCAGAACTGTACTGGCGCCAAACCCGATGATGATGATGGCGACGAGTCCAACTGCGAAATTCATCTTCTTTCTAACGAGGTGCGCCAGCGCGAGCGCGATTAGATAGCAGAATCCGATGGAGGGAAGATACAGATAACGGTCCTGAATTATGTATTCGTAGTGGAAGACCCTGATGTTTAGTACCGGAAGCAGAGTGACAAATGTTAACGCGAGCGCGAACCAGACGTCGGCTCGAATCGCTTTTCTGTAACTCCAGAGTAAAGCCGCGATTCCAACAAGCACGACGACCGAAAGGAGAAACCGCCAGTCGGTCATACTGTGCATAAGCGGCGGAGGGTAAATGAGACTGAGATAAAAGGGCGCGACCAGGTGTTGGAGATACTTGACGACGACGAGCGGCATCGTCAGCCAAATTGAGAGACGCGGCACGTTTGCCATCAGCGGGTGTTGCCAGTTGATTAGGCCCAACACCGAAAGCCTGACGATGATGTAAGTCGCTGTTACCACGCCGTAGGGGATGGCACGAAGAAGTCCACCCTTGAGTCGATTAACTAAACCATTTTCTCCTTGAACTAATTCCCAAGCGATCAATACCAGCGGCAGCACCAGCGGCGTTTCCTTGCACAGCACTGATAAGCCATAAGCGATGACAGACGCAATTAGCCATTTGCGATCTCCTTCCTGTCGATAGCGCACGTACCACAGCACACTTGGTACGTAGAACAGGGCAGCAAGTGGATCTGGTATGCCGCTGATCCACGACACGGATTCGACGTGCACCGGATGTAGGCCAAAGAGCAAAGCGCCCAAGATCGAAACTACTTCGTCGCCAGAAGCACGTCGCAGCAGGTAATAAACGAGCACGGTAACAGCGACGTGAACCAGCAGATTCGCGAGGTGCCAGCCCGGTTCCCATAAACCGAACAATTGATAGTTGATAGTTAGATAGATGGTAAAGAGTGGACGGTAGTACGGAGGCGGAATGTCAGTGCTCAACGTTGCACGTTGAAAGCTCCAGACGTCGGAGGTAAACG
>JBKPNP010000756.1:0-1139 GCA_046732775.1 Acidobacteriota bacterium | reverse complement strand
CGCTCATGGCGACGAGATGGCCGTCAGGGCTGAACGTGATCAACGCCTTGCGGCCGACAAACTTCCGCGGTCCCTTGTAGTCAGGCAGCCTCGCCTTTTCGCGCACGGTAAATTTCACCGTCTGCGCCGGTGTCGTGGCGTCCTGCGCATAAAAGAGATTTCGAACCGGCCCCACCACAATGACGAGTAAAGTGATCGCGGTGGTTGCTATTCGCCAGTTAGTTTTCATCATGTGAAAGGTAGTGCGGAGCGAGCTACTTGCCATTGGCGCCCGCCAGAGTGAACGAGTCAAAAAATTTCACGCCCACGTCGTGACGTTGCTTTACCAGTTCCGGAGAATCTGTCGCCGCCGGACTGGTAACGAAGATCAATTGGTAGAGCGACTTCTTCACCCAGTAAGCCCGCGCGGTTGTTTCCAAGCCCGACGGCAACTTCATGATCCACTCGCGGCCGCTGAATTCGCCGAACTTAAGTTCTTTTTCGCTAACCAACTCCGCTTTGCTTGACGCCAATCCACCTTCGCGTCCGCTATCGAGGATGGTTTTGACAGCGGCCGGATCGACAATTTCTTCAGGGAACTCCACGAAAGACACCACGTATCCAGCGAGTTTGGTTTCAAGTGTTAGAACATGATTTTCAACGCCAGGCCGGCCTTCAACGGCGGCAGTCGTCTCAGATGCTTTACCCGGCAACATGACTGTGAATACGCCATTAGCCGGGGAGACAGTCGTCCAGGCACCACTCTCAGGGTCGCCGCTGTTTGCGGGCGGCGGCGTTTGGCCCATAGCTGACGCAACTGTGAACAAGAAGACCAGTAAGAGCAGATATTTTTTCATTTAAGATTCATCCGTTTCATATTTGATTTTACGAACGCGAATACTGACGCTCGATCGCGTCTATTTTTCCGACCCGTTTTAAATGTCTCTCTTCAGTAATTTCAGTCGCCAGCCAGGCTTGAACAATTTCGCGCATCTCTTTCGAGCTGATCGTTTTGCTACCGAGACTCAGAACATTTGCGCCGTTGTGCTCGCGCGAGTTACGCGCGACTGCGACCGAGTAGCAAGCAGCGGCGCGAACACCGGGCACTTTGTTAGCCGTCATCGCGCTGCCGACGCCCGCGCCATCGATAACAATTCCCA
>JBKPNP010000755.1:0-7963 GCA_046732775.1 Acidobacteriota bacterium | reverse complement strand
GCAATGCGAAACGTGAAGGACACACCGCTGCCGCGGCCGACGTTGGTAGCACTTAAGATCGCGGTGCAATCGAGGGTGCGTTCGGCCTGCTGCACATTTGCGGTGATGTCGAATTTTGTAACTTGCCAGGCAGCCCGTGCTTCTTCTTGCGCTGAAGCGTTTGTTAAAGCTGAAAGGACTATTGTGATTGCGATCAGAGTGGCGGCAAGAGTTCTCTTCATAAGCAATAAGTGACGCACTGTTTTCTGAGACGCGTTAGGTTAGCCGACAGCAACCGGGACGGTTGCGCTCCAGTAATCGCCTAGGAACTAACTTTGTTTACGACTGCATGAACATCACGCAGCATTTCGAGCAGTGGCGCAAGACGCGAAAGCGGCAACGCATTTGGCCCATCGGAAAGCGCACGCTCCGGACAGTCGTGCACTTCCATGAACACGGCATCGACTCCACAAGCTACTCCTGCGCGGGCGAGCGGTTCGATGTATTCCGATTGACCGCCGGTTGCATGTCCCAGCCCACCCGGCAGCTGCAGCGAATGCGTCACATCGAAAACTACGGGCACGCCGAACTCGCGCATTATGGGGAACGAACGCATGTCTACAACCAGATTATTGTAACCAAAGCTTACGCCGCGCTCCGTCAGCATAAGTTTTTCACATCCGACTGCACGTACCTTGTCCACTATATTACGGGCGTCAAGCGGCGCGAGAAATTGGCCCTTCTTAATATTCACTGCCCGCCCCGAGCGCCCGGCTGCCAGGACCAGGTCGGTTTGCCGCGACAGAAATGCTGGAATTTGTAAGACGTCGGCGACTTCCGCCACGGGTGAAACCTGCGAAATCTCATGAATATCCGTCAACACCGGTACGCCGAGTTCGTCCTTGATGTGTCGCAGTACCGCCAGTCCCTCATCCATACCCAGCCCACGAAAACTTTTGATGGATGAACGGTTCGCTTTATCGAAGGAGGACTTGAAGACGAAGTCCAGGCCGGCCGCGCTGGCACGATTGGCGCATTCTCGCGCCATCATTAACGCGTGTTCGGCGGATTCGATCACGCAAGGTCCGGCAATGATGGTCAGGCGTCCGTCGCCAAATGTCGCTTTGCCAACTTGAAACGATTTTGTTGTTTGAGTCTCTGCCATGTAGTCTGAGGTTGTTAGAACGGATTCTTAAAAATCTTCTTCATCGTATTGATGATCCGGTTGCCCTTCTTCTTTGGCGCCGGCGTTGGCTTTCTCACCGGGGCTTTAGTGGCCTCGGCCACGGGCGAAGGCGATGGCGAAGGCGTCGGTGTTTCAGTCGGTGACGGACTTGCCACCGTAGCTGCCGTAGGTAACGTCGGGTTCCGAAAAGCTAAAGTAATTAAGACGGCTGCGAGTAATAGTATTGCCGCAACGGTTGCGATCGCGATCCATTTTCGCCTTTGGTTGTCACGGCCGAGCGGTAAGTTCACTCGCGGAAACGCTTGACGCTGCGTCGCTGCTCCAGTCGCAGCAGCGCTCGCCGCTGTCGTTGCAGCCGAACGAATCACGGTCTGTTCGTTCTCCGCTTCGGTGTTCGCGCGCGTCTCTCGCAGGCGCGAAATATCTATCACCAAACGACCCGAAGGCGACTCCGTACCGACACTGCGCAGTGACGCCAGGTCCGGCGAACTCGTGAGTGCGGCATGTTCGAAGCCCAGCCGTCGCGCAGTTTCCAATAACTCCTTACTAAATTCCGCGGCATTCGCCGGGCGTTTGTCAGGCTGCTTCTCGAGCGTATGAAGAACGACTTTTTCAAGTGCGACGGGGATCGTGGACACAAACTCACGCGGGCTGCGCGGCGTGTCGGAGATCTGTTTCATTGCGATCGCCAGCGGTGTGGAACCACTGAAAGGCACAGTGCCGGTCAGCATTTCGTAGAGAATGCAACCGAGGCTATAGACGTCAGCAGCAGGGGTCAGGTCGAGACCGTCGCATTGCTCTGGCGACATGTAACGCGGCGTCCCGATCATTGCGCCGACTTGTGTCAGTGTCATCGGCTCATCGTCATCGAATGACTCGGCCGCAAGTTTCGCAATTCCGAAGTCGAGAACTTTTACCACTGCGGGAACGTCTGACCGTTGCACGATGAAGATGTTGGCCGGCTTCAAATCGCGATGGATAATTCCTGCCTCATGGGCGGCCGCTACCGCTCCGGCGATCTGTAGCATCAACGAAACTGAACGGGCGACATCGAGTGGCGCTTCTTTGGCGAGCACGTCACGAAGGGTGCGGCCCTCCAAGAGCTCCATCACCAGATAGACGTAGCCATCGCGTGACTCACCAAAATCGGTGACGGTGACGGCGTTCGCGTGCTGCAGACGACCGGCTGCACGCGCTTCCCTGCGAAATCTGGTGCGGGCCGCCTCGTCTTCGACGAACCGCTGATTCAGTACCTTCACGGCAACGGGACGATCGATCAGCAAGTGACGCGCGCGATATACCGTGCCCATCCCGCCGATGCCGAGTTTGGCTTCGATGCGATATTTTTCGTCGAGAGTGTGACCCACCAGCGGATCAGCCGAAGGAGCGCCGCCGATCGTGGAATCGGCCTGCAGAGGCGACTCGTCTTCGGGGCAAAATTGAAAGTCGGCTGAATACTGCCGTCCGCATTTCGGGCAATGAAGCATTTTTAACGTGACCTGGGAGGCGGTCTGCATTATCACCTAAACGCGCACGTAAGCGTTAGCAGCTACAAGATTGCAGGCAGGAGGGCCGATGGTTAATAGCGCCCGTGAGGGCATGGGAAGAAAGACCCAACGCGATCGAGCGCCGAAGGTGCGACAACCTAACATTTGGTGTGAGAGTTAAGGAATTCTACTGCCGCACCTTCGGCGACCCATCATGAATTTACGGGACGGCGTCCACGCCCTCACGGGCGTGGCTATTCACTGTCGGCCTACGGGCCTAAGGACTCTTGTTTCCGCTGTTGCCGGGGGAGCTCTAGTCCGCACTGACAACGCTGGCGCGTTCCGGAATCAACGGTTCAGCCTCACCAGCCTTTTCCATCGACGTCTCGTTCTGCATGCGATTCTCATAAGCAGCACGAACGAAAGCCGAAAAGATCCGATGGCTGTCTAACGGCTTTGATTTGTATTCAGGGTGAAACTGACAGGCGAGAAACCACGGGTGCTCTTCGCGCGAGAGCTCGATCATCTCCACAAACTTACCGTCGGGCGAAACGCCGCTGAAAACGAGTCCACCGTCCTCCAAAGTCTCGCGGAACTCAGGATTGAACTCAAACCGGTGACGATGGCGTTCACTAATTGCAGCCGCTCCATAAACTTCCTGTGCCAGCGAATCATCCGACAGATTGCACGGCCAGGCGCCGAGACGCATCGTGCCGCCGAGTTCCTCGACACCCACAAGGTCGCGCAACTTAAAGATGACCGGATACGGCGTTTCGCTATTGAATTCCGTTGAGTCGGCATCCTTGAGCCCGCAAACGTTGCGCGCGTACTCGATGCAGGCCGTTTGCATCCCCAGGCAAATACCAAAATAAGGCGTACGACTCTTCCGCGCGTAAGTAATCGCGCGAATCATTCCCGCGATTCCCCGCTTACCAAAACCACCGGGAACGAGGATCGCATCGAAGTCTCGCAGACGCGATTCGTAGTCGTCATCCATTAACTCTTCCGACTCAATCCACTTCACACTTACGCGGACCTTGTTAGCGACACCGCCATGCGTGAGCGCTTCGCGCAGCGACTTATAAGAGTCTTCCAGTTCAACGTATTTCCCGACGATGGCAATCGATGTCTCACCACCGGACGGTTCGCGGATAGTGCCAACCAAATCACGCCACTCCGAAAGATCGGTTTGTGAAGCGCGGGCGCCGAAGCCAAGTTGCGTAACGATCAACTCGTCGAGTCCCTGTTCGTGGAAAGCGAGCGGCACGTCGTAAATCGTGTCCACGTCCTGAGCACTGATCACCGCGGACTCTTTGACGTTACAGAACAGAGCGATCTTCGAACGCAGATCGTACGAAAGCGGTTTTTCGGAGCGGCACAAGAGGATGTCAGGCGCGATACCAATCTCGCGCAACTCTTTGACGGAGTGTTGCGTAGGTTTCGTTTTCAATTCTTTCGCTGCGGCAATGTACGGAACGAGGGTTACGTGGATGAAAAGCGTGTTCCCGGCGCCTTCTTCGTTCCCCATCTGGCGGATGGCTTCCAGAAACGGAAGCGATTCGATATCGCCGACCGTGCCGCCGATCTCGACGATGATCGCGTCCGGCGTATCCTTCTCAGCCACGGCGCGGACCGCGCTTTTGATTTCGTTAGTGATGTGAGGCACGACCTGAATCGTTTTGCCGAGGTAATCGCCACGACGTTCCTTTTCAATCACTGAGAGATAAATGCGTCCGGTAGTCCAGTTGTTCGCCTGCGAGAGGCGTGCGTGCGTAAACCGTTCGTAGTGGCCGAGGTCGAGGTCAGTTTCCGCGCCGTCGTCGGTAACGAAAACTTCGCCGTGTTGGAAGGGCGACATTGTTCCCGGATCGACGTTTATGTAAGGATCGAGTTTTATCAGCGAGACGGTTAGCCCGCGCGCCTCCAGCAGACAGCCGATCGATGATGCTGCGAGACCTTTTCCTAAACTAGAAACCACGCCGCCGGTAACAAAAATGTATTTAGTCATGGTAATCCCTTCTGATTCGGACATTCGCGCACTTCTAGTTTCGAGTTTCTAGTTTCGAGTTTCGAGTTTCGAGTTCGAAAAAACCACGAGATATGTCATGAGCTCCGTCTCACCATTCAACGTGTTAAGTCGAAACTCGGAACTCGAAACTCGAAACTTACTTCTCACCGTCGCCTTTTGCCTGTTCGCTATCGAAGCGTCCTTCCTTAAAATCCTCCTGGGCTTCCACCGCTTTGGCTGTGGCCGGATCGAGGATTTTCTGAAGACCGACAAAACCGGCACTCAACAGACTCGGCGCTTCAGCGGCACGCTTTTCAAACTCTTCGACGCTGACTTCGTACGGTCGCGACAGCCAATAAAGAGCCAGCACGCCTATCAAGGCGATGCCGCCAATTACCGCTAATCCAATCCAGTCGGTCATATCTAAGTTTCCGTTCCGAAGCAAGTTTCGAGTTCCGAGTTTCGAGTTCCGAGTTCAAACCCCGAGGTTCGGGCGTCGACTTCCAGGTTCGGGTCTTGTATTAACTCGAAACTCGAAACTCGGAACTCGAAACTAATTTACCGGGAACTCGAAACTAATTCCTCCGAAACAAGTTTTCTCGCCCGCACGAGATCGTCAAACGTATCAACACCTATCGAACTTGAGCTCGCCTGAATAGCCTTGATATGCACGCCATGCTCTAGCGCGCGTAACTGCTCCAAAGCCTCAAGCTGCTCGAGGCGCGACTGAGGCCAGCTCGCGAACTGCAACAGAACATCGCGGCGATAAACGTAAAGTCCGGTGTGCTTATGAAAAGTGGACAGCAGCTCCGGCTCGGTAGTTAAGGCTGCTTCGATCGTCCCATGTTCGCGCACAGCTTCACGCGGAAACGGCACCGGTGAACGGGAAAAATAAACCGCGCGTCCGGTTTCGGCTAGCACCACTTTCACTACTGCGGGATTAACAACGCTGGCCGCCGACTCCATGGGCTCCCAGGTCGTAACAATACCCACCTCGTTCGCCGTCATTTCATCGACCGCAGCATCGATGGTTAGCGGTGAAATCATTGGTTCATCGCCCTGGAGGTTCACGATTATCTCGGCATTCTCCAATCCTGCGGAAACTTCGGCGACCCGATCTGTCCCGCTGGTATGGTGCGGCGACGTCATGATCGCTTCATAACCAGCGGCCGCGACCGCGTCGCGAATGCGTTCATCGTCGGTCGCAACAATGGCGCGAGCCACGCGTTTTGCGGCGAGCGCCCGCTCCACCACCCAACAAATCATCGGTTTCCCGGAGATTTCGAGCAGCGCTTTACCGGGCAAACGAACAGAATCGTAGCGAGCGGGGATAATTGCGACGGCGGTTGTTTGGGAACTGGTCTTGGAGTTGTTTGGAGGATTTGTTCCCGTGTGATTCACGGGGTAACAGATTAGCTCGCAGCGTTAAGAGTGTCAACGTCTGTAATGTCCGAGACAAACATGTCCGACAAACTTCAGTTTGTCGTCTAAGTTGTTTTCAGGAGACGACAAACTGAAGTTTGTCGGACATCACAATCGGACATCGGTCAGTGGTTGTTTGCGGCACGTGCCGTATTCGCACCCGCAACGTAACTGGCACGCGCTCGCACGATCAAGTTTGGCTGCCGCGTGCGCACTTTGATGTCGCGCTTTTCACCCGCCTGCGCCTGGCCCTTCGGATAATAGCCCAGACTGTATTGCCGCCCGAGTTCGTCGGTGATGGCGCTGAACATCGCGGGCACGTCGTTGAGATCGTCGGCACGATAAATCCGTCCGCCAGTTTTCTCGGCTAGCGACGACAGATACGTCGAACCTACTTCATAGTCCTTCAGCATCTTAGCGCGCACATGTTCTCTGGTTTTGGCGTTCGCGATTTGCGCGAGCCGCTCTGGCAGTTGCGGCAGGGTATTGTATTGGACGGTGTAGATCACGACGTTCGCCTCATCGGCATCGCGCAAGTTCTGTTTGAGTGAAGCTTTCTTACTGCCGTTGTCGACGCCGTCAGTCAACATCACGATCGCCTTGCGGCCCGGTAACGCCGCGAGCCGCTGGTTCAGCACAAATCCCACCGCGTCGTAAAGCAGCGTTCCTTCGTGAAGTGCATCGAGACGCAGTTTTTGTTGTCTCAACTGAGTCAAGGTCACCGCTTCAGTTAGTACGTTGATCTTTCCGTCGAACGAAACCAGCAACAGACGATCGCTGGGACGCAGGCGCTTGATAAATGTATTTGCGGCTGCACGGATTGCCTGAAGCTGCGATTGCGTCGAGCCACTCACGTCAAGCAGCAAAGCGACAGTGAACGGCTGTTCGACCGCCGCGAAGTAAGACAACTCCTGTTCGACGCCATTTTCAAAGATACGAAAGTCGTTCTTCTGTAGGTTGCCGATGTAGCGACCGTTACGATCCATCACCTCCGCGGGGACAGTTATTAGGCTGGTACTCACGCGAACAGTGTCGTTTTCGTCATACTCGGCTTTCTCTTGCTCGGACGGCTTCACGACCTGCGGCGCTGCCGTGACGGCCGGACGCAGCACCGGCGGCGCCGGAGGCGGCGGGGGCATGTCCGCGAGCGTTTGCGCCCCGGCGATGCCCGCGCTAAGGCAGGCGGAGGCGCATAACGAAAGAACGGCGAAAAGTTTTTTCATACGGGACGACCTCATTGATGAAAGCCTGCTTGGGAGGAGCCAAAATCGACGATGAATTTAATCGTTGAATTAGAAAACCACTAAAGAAGGACCTGTCCCAATTTCAGTAAATCTGACTCACCAGTTAAAGCAAACTTGATAATTCAGTTCTGGTTATGAGTAAGGATGCCCTTAGGCCCGGAGGGCCGACAGTGAATAGCCACGCCCGTGAGGGCGTGGACTTGACGGTGATTTGTTGGTTAGGCGCCGAAGGTGCGGCAATCGAATTCCGTTAACTTTCAGGCGCAGTGTTTGAAATGTCGCACCTTCGGCGCTCGATCGCCTTCGTGACTTTCTTTCCATGCCCTCACGGGCATGGCTATTAACCGTCGGCCCTTCGGGCCTGCAACATGCTGCTTAGTGCACACGGCTGATTATCACCCGCTATCAGCTGCGTCCGCGGAGCTCGTGACTCCGTTCGCCTTGCATCACAAATCTGCAAAGGCTCATACTGCGCGTTTTACTATTCTCGTTTCAGCCTTTACGATTGACGACTTATGGGATTCGCGACAACGGCTATTCACAGCGGACAAGATCCGGAACAAACGACCGGCTCCGTCACAGTACCGATTTACCAAACTTCAACCTATGCCCAGGACGGTCTGGGAAAACATAAAGG
>JBKPNP010000754.1:0-2678 GCA_046732775.1 Acidobacteriota bacterium | reverse complement strand
CAGTCACCGTGGCACTTTCAGAAAGCACGATGAAGGCAGCGAGATGTTTGTCGCCCAGGTCTTTGCGCGTAATCACAACCGCTTCACGAACTGCCTCGTGTTCGCCGAGAACCGTTTCAATCTCGCCCAGCTCGATTCGGTAGCCGCGCACTTTCACCTGTCCGTCAATGCGGCCCAAAAATTCCAGTTCACCATCCCGGCGATAGCGAACTAAATCGCCCGTGCGATACAGCGCGCCACTAGTATCGAAGGGACTGCGAACAAACTTTTCAGCCGTCAGCGCCGGACGATTGAGATAACCCCGCGCCAGACCATCGCCGCCGATGTAGAGCTCTCCAGGGATGCCAACCGGCACCGGATTGCGGTGACGGTCGAGCACGTAAACGGACGTGTTGGAGATCGCGCGACCAATCGGCACCGACCCGTTCACACCGGTTTCCGTAATCGGAAAACAGCAAGTGAACGTCGTGTTCTCGGTCGGCCCGTAACCGTTGATGAGCCGGCAATTCGGCAGCTCCCGCAGCACGCGTTTGACGTGTGGCACCGAAAGCACGTCGCCGCCCGCGAGCAGCTGGCGTAGGCCCTTCAGATCGTCGATGTGGGTGTCGACCATGAGGTGAAACAAACCCGCAGTTAACCACAGCGTCGTCACCTGATATTTCTTCAGCGCAGTGCCCAACTCATCGAGCGAAGCAGCGCCGGCCGGCATCAACGCCAGTTGTGCGCCGTTCAGCAAGCTGCCCCAGATTTCAAACGTGGAGGCGTCAAATGAAATGGGGGCAAACTGTAAAAATACTTCGTCGCTGGTTAGCGTCGCGTAGTTTGTGTTTTTGACGAGTCGGACGATGTTCCGGTGCGTGACCGCGACACCCTTCGGCTTGCCGGTTGAGCCGGACGTGTACATCACATACGCCAAACTGTTGGCGTTGGCGTCGCATGCCGGATTCGTATCTGGCTGGTCGGCTAGCTGAAGTTCTTCAAGACAGATTGTTTGAGCGGTTGCCTCGGTGAATTGAGCTTGCAGAGATGCCTGTGTGATCAAGGTGCCGACTTCTGCGTCTTCCATCATGAACGCAAGCCGTGCCGCGGGATAACTCGAATCGAGTGGAACGTAAGCTCCGCCGGCTTTGAGAATAGCCAGCAGACTGACAATGAGGTCTGCAGATCGTTCGAGACAAACTCCAATTCGCGCTTCAGCGCCAACACCCTGTGACTTTAGATAGTGCGCCAGTTGATTCGCACGCGCGTTTAGCTGCCGATAGCTGAGCTCTTCATTGCCAAACCTAAGTGCAATAGCGTCTGGCGATAGTTCCACCTGCTCCTCGAAAAGTTCCTGTACTGAACTGTTCGCCGGGTAGGGTTTGGCGGTGTCCGTCCATTCCACCAGTAACTGTCGTTGTTCAGGTTCACTCAGGAGCGGCAGTTTGGAAAGCCGCTGCTGCGGATCCGCGGCGATACCTTCTAGCAGAGTATTGAAGTGGCCGAGCAGCCGCGTGATTCTATCCTCATCAAAAAGATCGGCGTTGCACTCGAACATGCATTCGAGTTGTCCATCGCGTTCGACCACGTCCAGCGTCAAATCAAAATTCGCCGCGATGTTTTCGACCTGCACGTGGCTCATTTGCAGATCCCCTACCGGGCGCACGGTGGTCGGATCGCTCTGCAAGACAAACATGACCTGGAACAGCGGGTTATGAGCGAGCGAACGGCCGGGCCGCACCTCTTTGACGAGCATCTCAAACGGCAAGTCCTGATGCGCGTATGCGCCCAGCGCCACCTCTTTAACGCGCCGAATCAATTCGCTGAAGGATGGATCACCGGCGAGGTCGACACGTAACGCCAACGCATTTATGAATAACCCGATCAACTGCTCGGTTTCCGCGAGACAACGGCCCGCGATTGGCGAGCCGACCACGATGTCGTCCTCGCCGGTATAGCGGTGCAGCAGCGTTTGATAAGCCGCCAGCAATAACATGAAGAGCGTTGCCTCTTCTTTTTGGCACAACGCCTTCAGTTTTCGAGTGAGTTCGCGTGACAACGTAAGCCTTCGCTTTACGCCACGAAATACTGAGTGCGCCTGGATCGCCGGCCGCGGGTGATCGGCAGGTAGTTCAAGTGCAGGCGGCTCGGTCTTGAATGCGTTTTTCCAATAGGCAAGCTGTGTCTCGTAAGCTTCTTTTTGAAACCAGTCACGATGCCAGAGCGCGTAGTCGGGATATTGAACCGTCAATTCTGGCAGCGGTGATGGTTCGTCCTTTATGAACGCCTCATAAAGCGCGCTCAACTCACGTTCAAAAATCCCCATCGACCAACCGTCAGTGACGATGTGGTGCAGTGTTACCAGCAGGATGTGTTCAGCGTCTTGCAGCCGGTAGAGAGTCGCCCTGATCAAAGGACCTTTAGCGAGGTCGAACGGCCGGCGCGCGTTGGCGGCCAACTGGCGGTGTGCTTCGGCTTCGCGCTCAGCTGCTTCAATGTGCGACAAGTCAACAACCGGCAGATCAAGCGTAACTGTTTCCGCAACCACCTGCGACGGCACTCCATCAGTGATTGCGAAGCTGGTTCGCAACGCTTCGTGTCGCATCACCAGATGATTCAGAGCTTTTCTCAGTGCGGGAATATCGAGGGAACCGGTCAGTCTCAGTCCCTTTGGCACATGGTAAAGCGAAGTGTCGGGC
>JBKPNP010000753.1:0-5010 GCA_046732775.1 Acidobacteriota bacterium | reverse complement strand
GTCCGGCGTTGTAGTGTGGCCAGAACGCATTTTGGGCGCTGGCGATGAGCGAATAATAAGCATCGCCCTGAGCGCCGTTACGGTAGAAGACGTACTTCGCGACCGCGTCCAATTCGTATTCGTAAATGTCAGGAACCGTTGAGCGCATGCCCTCGAGTAGCCCCAGGCCTGACAGTCGCGTGGCTTTTTCAATCAGAGCGATCTCGCGCGGGCTTTTGATTAAGCGTAACTGATCCAGCGTGGGTGTCAGGTCGTCCACGGCAAACTGCGGGAAGCGAACTTTGATTGATTGGATAAACGCGCCCTCGCGTGAACCGCGACCGTCAAAGGGATCGGCCGCGTAGTCTCCAATCACACGCACCGCCAGATCGCGTGACATCGCCGCCCCTTCAGCGGGGCTAAAGGGCGTGAATATTGTTCGCATCACGCCGCCGCGCGCGTAACGCGCCAGGTGCTCGGCCAGGAGATCGATGCCGAAGACATCATCGACGCCACTCAACTTCTTCACTTCCTCGGCGTCTTCAGCGGACAGCACTTTTCCTTCACCACGTTCGCGGCCGGCGTTGCGATGCGGCAGGTAAACCGCCGTTCGCTTTGAACTACCGTCAAGCAGGACATAAGCGTGAGGCACTTCGATGCCGCACACGTAATAGAATTCGTTTGACTGACGAAATCGCGTGTAACCCGCCGGACTCGGCGCGCCCTGGAGCACCGCGATTGCAGCGGGCCCAATAGCATCCAAAACCTTCGCCCGTCGGGACGCAAATTCTTCCGGCGGAAAGTCTGTGCGGAACGGCGAAAAACCGACTTGGGCGTTGACACTGAGCGCAGCTGTGAAAAGCACGGCCACGGACAAAACGGCGACTCGAAGAGTCGACTTCGAACTAACGGTGCTCAAACGAAATGTAAACGGGTTTAGGGAGTTCATTCTCGGATCCTCTTAGGCTCAAATTAACGGTTAGGAGTCCGCCGTGTTCAAGGCGCGGGGAACGTCGGTCTCATCGCGAATTCGAACTCGCGAACGATAGTGCATCAGCTTGGGAATGAGTTCAGTACCCCTGCGGTAGCCGGTGGGGGTTTTGAGTGTCCCTGTGCGGATTGTCGATTGGCTTATTGTGATATACGAGTGCGAAATCCCGAATTGACAATCTGCAATCCAAAAGACCCACCCGCTATCGCAGGTAGTACTGACCTCATCCCCAAACTGACTCAACGCCTCGCGAACTCGCAGTTTTTAGTCTGCTTCTATTTTCTGGTACAGTCTTTCGTTTGAGACGTTAACAGAATTTCGGGCAGATTTATCAATAAAGATGCGCTTTTCGGGAGCGCCGCCGTTATTACGCTGGAGCGGTTTTGTCCAACCCGCGTCGACGCCATTGGCATCAAAACCGCGCTCTTAACCGTTGGTAGGACTTTAAGACTTATGCGAACTAATTTAATAAAGCTTTTAAATCTTTTGCTGGTGGGAACTTTTGTCGCCTTTTATAGCGCGAACGTTGGCGCCCAAACCCCGAGCGGCGGTGACGTCGTCATGGTTTTGCCGTTTGAGAACACATCGAATCGCGCCGAGTACAACTGGGTGGGCGAGAGTTTCGCCGACTCACTTGCTGAGTTACTGAACAAGCCCGGCCTGCTGGTAGTTTCCAGCGACGAGCGCGAGCTTGCCTATCAAAAGTTGAGGGTTCCGGAAACGGTCATTCCCTCACGCGCCACCGCGATAAAACTCGCACGCGAAGCGAAAGCGACGATGGTCGTGATTGGCAGTTACTCAATCACGAGTGTGCCCGAGGAAGGCAAGGGCGACAAGAACGAGGACAAAGAGAAATCTTCGAGCGAAGCTCTGGTGCAGGTCACCGCGCGCGTTATCAAAGTCAACGAAGGACGAACGCTGGGCGAAGTGCTGGACGGTGGTTGGGCCACCCGCCAGTTTGATTTCGGCGGACCACTTACATCACTGCAGGACATTCACGGCCGGCTCGCTTATCAAATTCTCTATCAACGCGAAAAGGCGTTCGCGTTTTCCCAAAACCAGTTAGTCCAGGAAGCTACAAAAGTACCGCAGCGCGCGTTTGAAGCGTATGTGAAAGGCGTGCTCCTCAATGAGCGCCACCCCAAGCGCGAAAACTACCTCAAGAACGCGCTGCGCTTCTACGCCGATGCGAATGGCGACGCTGTGTACACGCAGGCCGCTTTCGAGCTGGGCCGGTATTACATGATGGCCGGCAAGTGGAAGGACGCCACCGAGTATTTCGTCAAACTACAAAAGAAGGATCCGCATTACGTTGAGGCGGCCTTCTACGCGGCACTCGGCTACGCAAAGCTGGGCGACCTCGGGCGCGCGCTGGCCGCGATTGTGCCATTGTCCGCCGATGTGCCGCTGATCGGGGTGTACAACAATGCGGGCGCCATTGCGGTGCAGGCATCCCGGGAAGAAAAGAAGGACGACGAGCGCGCACGACTGCTCGCGCAGGGCACCTCCTTTTTGAGCCGGGCTGCAGAATCATCACCTGACGATCCGTTGGTTCACTTCAACTATGCGATCGCACTGTTTCTGTCGGGCAAATACGCAGAAGCGGCGGAACAACTGAAACCTGTCATCACGGCCGATCCGCGCGATGGCCAAGCCTACTTTCTTTACGCGAAGGCTCTCGAACGAACCGGTAAGACCGAAACTGCGAATGCCGCTGATGATCAAGCCCGCCGGTTCCTGCAGACCTATGCCAAGTGGCAAACCGAATGGCAGAAATCGCAGAGCGTCAGCAACGCTTCGTTGCGCATGCGCGACGTGCTAAACCGCGACGATGTATCGGGACTACTAAGAAAGAACGCCATTGCTGCAAACAACCCGGCCTCGGCGACCGAAGATTTGCTAGCCAAAGCACGCGATCTTTACCAGGCAGGGCGCGATGAAGAGGCACTACCCGAATTGCACCGCGTGGTGATGCTGGAACCGACAAACGCCGAAGCCTATCTGTTAAGCGGACGCATTAACCAGCGTCGCGGCGATCAGGAAGCGGCCATCGCCGCACTGAAGACCGCTATCTTCTGGGATTCAAAGTTGATCGACGCTCACATCATGTTGGGCCGAATTTTCCTCGAACGTGGTGATCGCGGCGAGGCCACCAAATATGCGACCAGCGCCATGACAATCGATCCTAACAACCAGGAAGCGATCGCCTTACAACGGCAGGTGACGATGGGGAAAAACTGACCTCATGAAGCTGTTGGTTCTCGTTGGCATCCTGTTGTCCGTCGCCGCGTTTGCAGCGCTGATAGTGGTTGCGCTTTACGTCCACAAACGAAACAGCAGCGGCGACATCAAGCTTGTCGGTGAAATAGCCCAGGTTGATACCAAACTCGATCCGGAGGGAACCGTAATCGTCGGCGGCGAACTCTGGCGCGCGAAAGCGAAGAACGGTGCGCACGTCTCGGAACGTACGCGCGTTCGTATCGTGGCATTCATCGATCACCTGGCCCTCGTTGAAGTCTGCGAATAGTCTTCACCAATTGAGTTTCCTCGAGCTCTGCTCTCAAGCTCAATCGTCATCACATTCCAAAAAAATTTCTTTGTGGCACGCAATCTGCTCTAGGAAGAACCGGCACGCACGGAAGACCAACGTCAAGGTTGAAAGTGCCCCCGCCGCCATCACTTCTCTGAGCGCCGCCTGCCGCTGCGCCAGCCGCCCGCCGAGCAACCCTTCAGTGTTCCCCCCGAAACGTGAACCCGGTCAGCAATGACCGGGTTCCACTCCTTTTGGGCCACGATTTTTTTTACGGTGACACCAGGGACCACTCTTCAGTTACAGACTATTCGCGCACCGGCCAATACCTAATAGTTCAACCATTCCAAAAAAATCTTTTCATGGCACACAAGCTGCTCTAGGGAGAACCGGCACGCACGGAAGACCCAATGTAAAGGTTGGAAGTGCCCCCGCCGCCATCACTTCTCTGAGCGCCGCCTGCCGCTGCGCCAGCCACCCGCCGAGCAACCCTTCAGTGCATCCCCCCGAACTTGGAACCCAGTCAGCAATGACTGGGTTCTCCCACGTTTAGGCCCAAGAAATTCCGTCTTCCTATATCGGCCGCCGACTTGGCGGTTTTTTTGTTGCCAGTGCGGTCACGTTACTTAAATCAACCTCGACGGATTTTGTCACTTTGACGGTGACGCTTTCTGTCGTTTTGATTAGTTTTCGACTGATTCAGCGGTCACTTTTTCTCTCGTTTCGACGTCGCTCAAAATTTTTTTCTTCCACCTCTCCGCCACCCCTTCTCGCTGTCATACGAAGTAGGGCTGAAGAATCTTAGGCGCGTCATTTACGGTTTGATAAACTCGCCGCGATGCAGCACGCCGTCGCCACAGACGCTCGGCCGAAGCTCGCGAGGGCTTCCGGCCTTTACAGGTTATTAACCCGGGTTAGGTCCGACGCGCCGTCGCTTACGAGCTGTGGCGCGGCCTTGTTTTCGGCCGGACTATTAATCGTTTCCTTTCCCGATTTCGACTTGTGGCCCCTCGCGTGGTTCGCGCTCATTCCCCTGCTCTTTGTCGTGGCGGGACGACCAAAACCCCTCACTGGGTTCGTGCTCGGCTGGATTTTCGGCACCGTTTTCTTCTTCGGGTCCTGTTACTGGCTTACTTACTCGATCATTCACTTCGGTGGCTTCTCGCCTCTCGTCGCTTACCCGATGCTAGTTCCGGGCGCCGTAGTTCTGGGATTTTTCCCGGCCACTTTCGCCGCAGCCCTCGCGCGCTTAGTCAGGAAATGGGGAACGCCGGCGATAGTGCTGGCGCCCTTGTTCTGGGCGCCACTTGAATGGGCACGACTCGAAGCGACCGGCCAACTCTGGAATGCGATCGGTTACTCACAGGCGTTCCATCCTCGTCTGATTCAAACTTCGGCGTGGGGCGGCGTGTATCTCGTCGGCTTCCTGATCGTCGTCGTCAACGCAGTCGCAACTCTTCTTTTACTGAAACGGGACGTCCGATCGCTGGTCATAACATTAGCCGCCGTC
>JBKPNP010000752.1:0-7570 GCA_046732775.1 Acidobacteriota bacterium | reverse complement strand
CCGCAGGCACTAAAGCAGGTACGAACCCCAATCGAAGTTTGAATAGACGAACCACTTATGCGGGTGTCGTTGATACCGGACCAGTTCCGGGAGAGACCTTCGAACAGAAGGTGGCGAGGCTGAAAGCAGTTTCGGCGGCTGCGAAACAACGCGCGGAGGAAGGTGGTGCGCCCGAAGTGTCAGCCGAAGCTCCCGTGGTGAGCACCGTCATTGAGTCGGCGATGATGGCGCCTGAATCCGTTGCCGAGAAGCCAGCAGCGGCGGCGGCGAGTGGATCGGAACCCGCGCACAAACCTACGGGTCAAGCAGATCGGACGTTGATGATTAGATCGACATACTGCGGAGTGGTTGATACCGGTCCCGTTCCCGGCGAGACGTTTGAGCAGAAGGTTGAACGTTTGCGAGCGGTGTCAGCGGCTGCGAAACAACGCGCCGAAGGCGGATAGAGGTTTCGCCCAACTCGCAACCGCGAGGCGGTTAAGTCTTACAGCCCAGGGTTGCCGCGGCAGCGGCTACCCTGGGTTTTCTGTTAGTGAACCTCCCCCGCGTTTCGCCTCGACCAGCATGTGGCAAACAACCGCTACGACGATGATCGCGCCGCCGACCAGCGCCCACTGCGACGGTCGTTCACCCAAAATCACGAACACCCAAATCGGATTCAGTACCGGTTCGATGTAGCCGACAATTCCGGCGTCAAGCGAACGTACACCGCGCGCCATCGCGGCCGTGAAGAGCGTATAGGCAACGCCAATCTGGACGACACCTAAATAACCAACAGTCAACCAGTCGTGCCGCCCCATGTGCGGGATCGCTGCCAAACCCCACGGCGCACAAATCAGCACGACCAGCAGGTTGCCGTAGATTACCGACGAAGCGCGATTGACATTTCGCGACTTCGAATGCCTCAGCAAAAGGAAGTAACAGGCGAAACACAATCCCGAGGCGAGGGCCAGCAAGTTTCCGATCACGTCCTGCGGCCGGAGTTGGCCCACAAAGAACAGCGACATGCCGCAGATGCAGGCAATTACCACCAGCAAGTCGCGCGAACGGAATTTCTCCTTGTAGAACAGCGGCTCGAAGATCAGCAGGTAAACCGGCGCGGTGTATTGGAGGAAGATTGCGTTTGCAGCCGTCGTTTGCTTGGTCGCGAGCACGAAGAGAACGAGCAACGCGGCATACAGGACTGATGTCAGCGCCGTGATTTTGTTAAGTCCAAAACCTTCGCGGCGAGTAAAGATTGCGACGGTTACCGCTGCGAGTAACGAACGGCCGAAGGAAAGTTCGAGTCCGGATAGCGAGGTCCACTTGATGAATAGGCCGCCCGTGCTCCAGAGCACCGCAGCGGCGACCACAAGCAACAGCGGCGAGGCAGCTGTGCGTGTCCTCAACGAATTCGTTTGCGGTCTGGTTGCAGGCGTCAGCTTTCCTCTTCTGCCGGCGGTGGTGATTTCAGAAACTTTCCGAACACGCCGTTCCAGGGTGGGATTACGATCGAGACGGCGCCCAATGCCTGTGCCTGACATGCCAGACGAATCAGCGGCTTGGGTTCAGTGGTATCGATGTAGCCAAACTCTTTTATCTTCTTTCCCTCGCGCACCGCCACGTCCGAAAGCTTTTCAGCGCCACCGAGGATGCCCACCCAGCAGGTGCCACAAGAAGCTGAACGACACTCAACCGGAATCGGTCCTTCGACGCGGCGCGGATCGATCTCGCGCCAGTTACGCGACTGATCGTCGGCTGCGCCCCAGGCCAGATCCTGCACGTGGTTCAACTTATACTTCGCGGCGTTGTCGTTTTCGTCGTAGGTGACGGTCCACTTCTTATCGACCGTTTTCAGAAAACCAAACAGTCCCTGGCTGTCGTCTACAGCGCGGTCGCGCAATACCTGCTCGGGCGATTTCTTCGCGTGACTGCGGTCAAGCAGCATCTCGCCTTTTGCGCTCTGGAAGGCTGCGAGGCCGGCCTGTCTCGCCGTCATGAAACCAACCGCAGTGATTCCGGTCGTCAACGACTCGTTCACCTTTTCCTGCTGCGCAACGGCGCGCGCAACTTTCAAAATTTCATCAGAAAGGCCGGCGCCGGCAGCGGGTGAGAAGTTAACAGCCAGGCCATCAATCGCCTTCTTGACGCTCGGCCAGTAGCGATGCCCGTAGAGAAAGCGATGCGATGAGTCAACCTGATCCTTTAGCTGATAATCGCCCTGCATCAATAACTGTGCAGCCAACTTTTGCGGGTCCGCAGCGGTCTCCAAAGCACGCGCCAGAGCGAGCGGATAAAAAGAGAACCAAATCTGCGTGGCGTTCTTGTCGACTTCGTGGACGGAACGGAGCAAAGTGGTGAGCGCGCCCGCCCACGCTTCTTCGTCTTGTTGCTGGAGAAATTGTTCGAATGGATTACTGTTTGTCATAAATTTTGCGTCAATTGGAAAACGGTGATTATACCCAGCGAGCGGGAAACTGCACAGCGCCCGACATCTTATCCTTCGGCTTCCTCTGTGCGTACTCCGCGTACTCTGTGCCTCCGTGGTGATTCCTAACCACGGAGGCACGGCGAACACTGAGATAGCACAGAGAACAAGTAGGTAAGGATTGACAGTGTTCAGGTCTCAGGAGTAAAAATCACCTACCGGCTAAAAACCAAATTAACCTGAACGAGGACGTAAGCATGAGCGCTAAGCAACCCGTTACCGCCAAACCCGCGCGCACTCCTGACAGCGCGTTTACTTTCTCATTCTCCATCGCCATCGGTCTGATCCTTTTCATCGCCGGTTTGGTCGTTAGTCTCACGCTCGGTGGCGGTTCCAGCGTCGCGTTGATCTTCGGTCTGCCGCTGCTAATGGCAGGCTTGCTCGTTCCGCTCTTCATGATGCGGCAATTCTTCACGCGCAACGACGTGACTGGCGACTGCCCGCACTGCGGCGCAAACATCAGAACCTCTGACGCTACCATCAGGCTTGAGTGCCCGTCATGTCATGGGATCGTGGGGGTACGGAACGAAACGCTTTACGCAGTGGAATTGAAGCTAACCGATGAAGAAGCCGGCCGTACTCGGGTAAGTTAACCAGTCGCGGCTCCAGTAGTCACTGAAGGTCAAAGCGAAGAGAATCACCAGCCAGAACAATGCGGACGTAAAAATCACCCAGATCAGCCGCGAGCTATAACGCACGTGCATGAAGTAGAGAATTACGAGCGTTGCTTTAATTACTGCGATCGTCAACGCGATGATCACGTTCAGTGGGCCCGGAAAGTCGTGCAGACCCGCCCAAACAGTCAGCGCCGTCCCCACCATCAAAGACAGGAAAATCGTAACGTAAACTCGCAGTGAAACTATGTGTTCGCTCATCGCGGACAAACTACCTTCTGTATCAACTCAAACCGAGATTTTCCATTTGTCATTTGAAATTCGCGAATTCAGATTTGAAGTGCAACGAAACGTTCTTTGAAAAATACCTCGTTTGGGGTCCGGTACCCAAGGGTCTTACGAGGCCGGTTATTTAGAAGGTCTTCCACTTGTTGCAAGTCTTTGTCTGAGATCCTGGCGAACTCATAGCGCTTGGGAAAGTACTGACGTACCAGACCGTTGGTGTTCTCATTCAGGCCTCGTTCCCAGCTGGCATACGGATGGGCGAAATAGATTCGGGCTTGCAGTCTGGCCGCGATATGTTTGTGGTCGCAAAACTCTTTACCGTTATCTACCGTGATGGTGTGCACCCGAGCTGCGAGTGGCGCTAACAGAGCGACACAGGCGTACTTCATTTCGGCAGCTGCTTTAGTGGCCAGCTTGCTCAGGCGTGTCAGTTTGGATTTACGCTCGACTACGCTGAGAATGCCCCCTTTATGTCGGGCGCCAATGATAGTGTCGGCCTCCCAGTCGCCGAAGCGACCTTTGCTGGCCACGATCGTGGGCCGCTCATCAATACTTACGCGGTTGGGGATTTGACCCCGGCGGATATAGCCGCTGTAACGCTTACGCTGCTTTTTTTGGCTGCGCAAATGACTATGGAGCGTGCCACCGCGTCGTTTGTCTGCATAGATGTAGAGATAGATGCGTTCATGGCTGACCGTAGGTTGTTGCTTCAGCTTTAGTCGCCCGCTGATTTGCTCCGGGCTCCATTGCTGGCCCAAGAGCTGTTCGACTTGTTGCCAGGTCTCAGCCGTAATCCGCGGATGATAGGCTTCGCGGTGTCGCTTGCGGGCCGCCTGGTCTGCTAACCGAGGGTAATAACCTCTCTGCCCGCAGTTGCGTCGCAACTCGCGTGAGATGGTGCTCTTATGGCATCCCAGTACCACGGCGATCTGAGTCTGGTTTTGTCCGGCTTTTTTCAAGGCGTATATCTGGTATCTTTGTTCACGGGCAAGCTGCTTATAGTTCATTTGTGTGCTTCTTTGACTTGGCGGTTGATAAAGCACGCTTACGCTATCGCAGCTTGCCTTCAATCACTAATTTCAAAGTTGCACTTCAAACTTGAATCCACCAATGACAAATGACGAATGGAAAATGTCCTCGTCCGTTCCTGTTCCCGATTTACGAATTACCATTTACTATCCACCTCATGCGATACAGACAATTCGGACGGCTTGATTGGCAGGTCAGCGAGATTGGCTACGGCATGTGGGGCATGGGCGGCGCGTGGTCCGGTTCAGACGATCAGCAATCGCTCGCGTCTCTCCAAACGTCCGTCGAACTCGGTTGTAATTTCTTCGACACGGCACACGCCTACGGCGAAGGTCACAGTGAAAATTTGCTGGGACAAACTGTCCGAGCGAACCCAGCTAAGCGTTTGTACACGGCGACGAAAATTCCGCCGCGGAACGGCAAGTGGCCCGCGCCGGCTAATTCAGCCTTGCAGGAAAACTATCCCCTCGACCACGTTGAAGAGTTCGTGCACCGCAGTCTTGAAAGTGCGCGTCTCGAAAGTTTTGACCTCGTCCAGTTTCACACTTGGGAAGACAACTGGCTGCGAGACGATCGCTGGCTTTACAAGCTTGACGATCTGCGTAGTCAACAGCTCATCAAGGCTATCGGTATCAGTTTGAATCGCTGGGAGCCGTGGAACGGTGTGCGCGCAGTCGAGACCGGCCAGATCGATTCGGTGCAGGTGATTTACAACATCTTCGATCAGAATCCCGAGGACGATCTGTTTCCTGCGTGTGAAGCGACGGGGACTGCGGTGATCGCTCGAGTGCCGTTCGATGAAGGAACGCTGACCGGTACGCTGACGAAGGAAAGCCGTTGGCCTGAGGGAGACTGGCGAAATACGTATTTCGTTCCGGAAAACTTGAACGCGAGTGTGGATCGCGTCGCGGAGTTGAAAAAACTATTGCGCGAGTGGAACCAGGAGCACCGGGGCGAACAGGAAATCACGATGCCGGACTTGGCGCTGCGGTTTATCCTTTCGAACCCGACCGTAAGCACGATCATTCCCGGAATGCGTAAGCTGTCGCACGTTCAAGCAAATATCGAGGCGAGTGATCGAGGGCCGCTGCCGCGAGAACTGCATGAGAAACTGAAAGCGCATCGTTGGGTGCGGAAGCCGACGCCCTGGTCGCAATGATTGGGACCGCGGGCGTCCCGCCCGCAACGCCGCAAGGCGCGAAACTTTTTCATCCCTAAGCGTCTGTTCGCACTTCGCGCTCATTGCGGGCGGGACGCCCGCGGTCCGCACCGTCACCCACTCGATAGTCCCAGCATGTGGGCGACGATTGAGACAAGCAGAAACGCGAGCAAGCCTGCCGCGGCGCTAATCCCTACCGTCATTAAGAATTCCATTCCTCCGGTCATACTCTTTCGTGCAATCATTGGGGAGAACCTCCATGTATTGAATGCAACTGCCTGCGGCGAGTATCTGTTTCGACTCTTCCTTTGCTCGACTTGGGGCCTTGGACTACAATTGCGGCGACCGTGTCGCCAATTGTTTGTTTCCTGCGCTCCCGAGGGCGGGAGCTTAGTTGAAAGAGGGCGGCAAGTCCCCAGGAAGCTCTCAATTAACTCTCAATGATTGTTCTCAAAGCCCGGTAATGATCGAGGAAACAACTCAGTTTTATGAGTTTGGCCGCTTTCGTTTGAGAGCCGACGAACGTGTGCTTCGGCGGGGAGAAGAACTCGTTTCACTCACCCCGAAAGCGTTTGAGATCCTGCTGGCACTTCTCGAGAACGACGGCCGTATCGTTAACAAAGACGATCTCATGAAGAAGGTGTGGCCAAACACCTTTGTCGAGGAGGGCAATCTCACTCAAAACGTTTCGCTATTACGAAAAGCGCTGGGCGAGAGTGCTACGGGTCCGCAGTTCATCGAAACCGTCCCGCGCCGAGGCTATCGCTTTGTAGCGCCGGTCAGCAGAGGCATCGGTGACGGACAAAATCGCAACGTTCCCGCCGTTGACGAGAACGGCCAAAGTGAGTCAGTTTCAGCGCCGCCGGCAGTCCCGGTTACAGCCGCAAACGTTCAATCAATCCCATCGAAATCAAAGCTTCGGACGTTCGTTTCCCTGCGCGCTCCAGTCATTACAGTAACAGTCGCGATCGCCTTGCTCTTTATCGTTGGCCTCGCTTATCTCAACGGCCGCGCCAAGGTAGGCGCCAGTCCGAACACGATTCAGTCGATCGCAGTGCTGCCGTTCGTCGATGACAGCCCAAATGGCGACGCAGGTTTTCTTGACGATGAAATCGCGGAGAGCTTGGTAAACAGTTTGACGAAGCTGCCCCAATTGCGGGTAGTACCGCGCAGCGTGATGGTTAACTATCGGGGACGGAATATCGATCCGCGTGCGGTTGGGAAAGAGTTGAACGTGCGCGCGGTTGTTACCGGCCATGTGCGCCGGCATGGCGACACCATTAGCATTCAGGCGGACCTTGTCGATCTTGATAGCGTCTCCCAGATTTGGGGACAACATTACGATCGCAAGCTCTCCGATATTCTGCTGGTGCAGGAAGAAATCTCGCGCGACATTTTCGAGAACCTGCGTTTGAAGTTGAACGTGGAAGAGCAAAAGGAGCTGGAGGCGTACCGGCTGTATTTGAAAGGACGGAACTCCTGGAATAAACGCACACGCGAGGGCATGGAGCAGGGCATCGATTATTTTCAACAGGCTATCGCTGCGAACCCGAACTATGCTGCCGCTTACGCGGGCCTGGCTGACTGTTACAACATGCAGGTTATTTACGGCGTGCATGAACCGCGCGAGGGATTCCCGAAAGCCAAGGCAGCGGCTGTGAAAGCTTTGGAGATCGACGATACGCTCGCAGAGGCTCACACCTCGCTGGCCTTTATCAAGTTTCGTTGGGACCGCGATCGGGTGGAAGCTGAGCGTGAGTTTCAACTGGCAATAAAACATAAACCGACTTACGCGCCCGCGCACCAGTGGTACAGCTCATACCTCGTCGCCCTCGAACGCTTTGACGAAGCAATTGCCGAAGCAAAACGAACGTCGGAGTTAGAGCCGTTGTCCTTCACTGCTAGTTCGCATCTCGGCTGGATCCTTTATCTCTCCGGGCGAAACGATGAGGCCATTGCGCAGTGCACCAAGATCCTGAGTCTCGATCCGACTTCGTTCCCGGCGCGCCGTTATCT
>JBKPNP010000751.1:0-2045 GCA_046732775.1 Acidobacteriota bacterium | reverse complement strand
ATTTATGAGATTGGTGAGGAGAACGGCCGGCGATTTATCGCGACCGAATTCGTAAACGGCACGACCCTGCGTGAGCGGATCGGACTGGTCCCGTCAATAGATCAAGCATTGAATATAGCCGAACAGATCGCTTCGGCTCTTACCGCCGCACATGCTGCCGCCATTGTTCATCGCGATATCAAACCGGAAAACATAATGTTGCGCGATGATGGCATTGTGAAGGTGCTCGACTTCGGGCTGGCAAAGCTGACACTCGGAGATGATGCCGGACCTGAAGATGCCACCCGGCAGCTCGTCAGGACGAACGCCGGCGTAATCATGGGCACGGCCGCCTACATGTCGCCGGAACAAGCGCGCGGACAAGATGTTGATGCGCGTTCAGACATATTCAGTCTCGGCGCCCTTATGTATGAATTGATAACCGGCCGTCATGCGTTTGAAGGTGAGACAGCGAGTGACCTGTTAGCCGCGATTCTGAAAACGGAGCCGCCGCCCGTTACCGTCGTCGTGCCCAACGCGCCGGCGGAGTTGGGCCGCATTCTCACCAAAGCGCTGCGGAAAGATCGGGAAGAGCGTTACCAAACAGTGAAGGAACTGCTGTTGGATATTCGCGCCCTGAAACGCGAACTCGAATTTCAACAGAACCTGGAACGATCTGTTACGCCCGACACACGCGCGCATGAAGCTGCTGACAAACCGACTGCCGAACAAGTGCAACGGCGGACGAGTGTCATCGCCGGCGCGCCCGCTACCAGGTTTGGCCGCAAAGCTGTGTTGACGATCCTGGTCTTGCTGTTAATTGCGGCCAGCGCGGCAATGTGGGTTTACCGGAACAAGCGCACTGGCGATTTGGCGATTGACTCGATCGCGGTGCTGCCTTTTGTGAATCAGACCGGCGATCCGAATACCGAATATCTTTCCGATGGGTTAACTGAGAGTGTAATCAACAGCCTCGCTCAATTGCCGAACCTGCGCGTCATCCCGCGAGATTCAGTTTTCCGTTATAAGAATAAAGGTGGAGACTCACTGGCGGCGGGGCACGAATTGGGCGTGCGAGCAGTTCTGACCGGGCGGGTCACTCAACGTGGCAACGATCTGATTGTCAGCACTGAGTTAGTAGACGTTCGCGACAATAAGCAGTTGTGGGGTGAGCAATACAATCGAGCCATTGCCGATGCGCTTGCAGTGCAGCAGGAGATTTCGCGTGAAATCACCGAAAAACTTAGGCTGAAGCTGAACGGTGAACAAAGAAGACAGTTGACCGCTCACGATCCGACAAACTCCGAGGCTTATCAGTTTTATCTGAAGGGCCGTTACTACTGGAACAAGCGCACCGCTGAAAACATCCGCAAGGCGATTGATCAATTTCATCAGGCGGCCGAAAAAGACCCGAACTATGCGTTGGCCTACGTTGGGCTGGCGGACGCTAACTTATTTCTCGAGGAATACGACGGCGCGAGCTCTGAAAGTCACCTGCGGGCGATAACACTTGCGCAACACGCACTGGCTATCGATTCTTCGGTGCCGGAAGCTCATGCGTCGCTGGCTACCGCCTTGACTCACGACTGGCAATGGGCGAACGCCGAAGCGGAGTACAAACGCGCGCTTGAATTGAACCCAAACTATGCGTTGACGCATCACTGGTTCAACCTGCATTTGCGCAATTTGGGAAGGTTTGAAGAGTCGCTCGCTGAGAGCCGGCGCGCGCATGAATTGGATCCGCTGTCTCCGACGCTGAGTTCAAGCCTCGCAAAAATTTTGCTTGTGCACGGCGATTTGCAGGCGGCCATGGAACAATGTCTCAAGACCCTTGAATTAGAGCCGAACAGTGCAGCGGGGCATAACCACCTGGGCCTGGTTTACCTGAAATTGAATCGCAATGCGGAAGCGTTGGCCGAGCTAAAGAAGGGAGCGGAACTGGTTCCCCAGGCGCGTTGGGTCAGCGGACTTGGGTATGGTTACGCCGTGACCGGACATCGCGCGGAGGCGCTCGCGCTGGTGGGTAAACTTGAAGAACGGTTCAACGCGCGCCAGCCAACGACGGG
>JBKPNP010000750.1:0-2057 GCA_046732775.1 Acidobacteriota bacterium | reverse complement strand
CCGCCCGCGAAACCCTGCCGCGCCCCGCTGCGTAGTGACTTGCGCCAATCCGCGAATTTTTAGTAAACACTAGCTATCAACGGCCATAGTCAACCTGTCCAACTTTCTACAAGGAGCGTCCCTATGCGTTTTATTAGTTTCCGTCCGTTAATTGCGCTCGTCGCCGCCGCCACGTTTACGTTTGTGGCCTTCGCGCAAACTGCGCCGCGCGGCTTCGATCCCGCGAACATGTGTACCACGACCTGCAAGGCCTGTGACGACTTCTATCAATATGCGAACGGCGGTTGGATCGCGAAAAACGAAATCCCACCCGCGTTCTCTACCTGGGGCATCACCAGTCCCCTGCGTGAAAAAAACATCGCGACGCTACACCAAATTCTTGAGGACGCCGCGAAGAACACTTCAGCGCCGATGGGCAGCAACGAACAGAGGATTGGCGCCTTCTATGCAAGCTGCATGGACGAAGCGAAGATCGAAGCTGCCGGCTCCAAGCCTCTCGCGCCCGAAATCGCGGCCATCAATAACCTGAAGAGCGCCAGCGACCTGCCCGCATTGCTCGCTCATTTTCATTCCATGGGCGTGCCTTCGCTATTCAGCTTTGGCGCCGGTCAGGATTTCAAAAACAGCTCCAGCATAATCGCGATCACGGGACAGGGCGGACTGAGTCTTCCCGATCGCGATTTCTATCTGAAGGACGACGAAAAGTCGAAAGCCACGCGCGACGCTTACGTGCTGCACGTCACCAACATGTTCAAGCTGCTCGGCGACGAGCCTGCACTGGCCGCAGCCGAAGCGCAGACGGTAATGAAGATCGAGACGCAGCTGGCGCAGGTTTCTCTTGACCGCGTCTCACGTCGCGACGCTTCGAAGCAATATCACAAGATGGGTCCGGCAGACTTGAAGACTGTCATGGCCAACTTCGATTGGGCTACTTACTTCAAAAAGATCGGCGCGCCGCAGTTTACCGAAATCAACGTCGCGCATCCTGATTTCTTCAAGGGCCTCGATCAGATGCTGGTGAGCGTGCCCATCGCCGATTGGAAAACTTACCTGCGGTGGCATCTCGTCCACGACGCGGCCTCGGCACTGTCGGCGCCGTTTGTTAACGAAGATTTCAGTTTTTATGGGAAGACGTTGAACGGTACTAAGGAAATACAGCCGCGCTGGCGTCGCTGCGTCGTCTCCACCGATAACGCACTCGGCGAAGCGCTGGGCGAAGTTTACGTGAAGAAGGCTTTTCCGCCTGAAGCGAAGGCGCGCATGAAACAACTGGTCAACAATCTGATTGTGGCCCTGCGCGAAGACATTCCCACACTCGACTGGATGAGTGAGCCGACGCGCCAGGCCGCAATCGCAAAGTTGAATGCGTTTGGCATCAAGATCGGTTACCCGGATAAATGGCGCGACTACTCCTCGCTGAAGATCGAACGCGGTTCCTATCTGGACAACCTCGTGCGCGCCAGCGAATTCGAACGGCAACGTAATCTCGGCAAGATGGGACGTCCGGTTGATCGCACCGAGTGGGGCATGACGCCGCCCACCGTGAACGCCTATAACAACTCGCTCATGAACGAGATCGTTTTCCCGGCCGGCATTCTGCAGCCGCCGTACTTCGATCTAACCGGAGACGATGCCTTGAACTACGGAGCGATTGGCGCCGTCATCGGTCACGAAATGTCCCACGGCTTTGACGATCAGGGTCGCAAATTTGACCTGCAGGGAAACCTTAAAGATTGGTGGACCGAAGCAGATGCCAAGAATTACACCGAGCGGGCGACTTGCGTGGAACAGCAGTTCTCCAATTTCCGCGTGGATGAGATCGGTTTGAACCAGAACGGCAAACTCGTTCTCGGTGAGTCGATCGGCGATCTCGGTGGTTTAAAGATCGCGTGGCTGGCGTTTCAAAAGTCGATGCAGGGCAAACCGCGTCCGGCAAACATTGACGGCTTCACGCCCGAGCAGCGCTTCTTCCTCGGCTGGGCGCAGGTGTGGGGACGGAAACAAACTCCGGAGGCGATGCGGCAGCAGATTTTGACTGACCCGCATCCCCTGGGCCG
>JBKPNP010000749.1:0-5751 GCA_046732775.1 Acidobacteriota bacterium | reverse complement strand
TTGCGGCTGTGGCTCGCGCCGAACGAGTGAAAGGCGACGCCGAGCTCGAGGCGCTGAAGGATCGCCTGCTGTTAGTTGATGACGCGATCGCGTCATTACAAAAGCTGGCGCACCTCGTTTATGAGAACTGGGGCAAACCGGTCGTAGGCATCACCGGCAGCGCCGGTAAAACTACGGCGAAAGAGTTGACCGCCCACGTGCTCAGCGAGAACGGACATCGCGTGCTGAAAAGCGAGCGCAACTACAATAACGGTCTGGGACTGCCGCTATCAGTGCTGCGTTTAGTGAGCGAAGGGCGACGTCCGGAACAATTCGACACGGCGGTTCTGGAGATGGGCATGTCGTCACCGACGCATGAGATTCGACGCCTGTGCGAGATTACGCCACCTGACGTAGCCGTGGAATTAATGGTCGCGCCCGTTCACCTGGAATACCTGGGAACGATCGAAAACATAGCCGCGGCGAAAGCGGAATTGATCGAAGGGCTGAAGCCAACGGGAATGGCGGTATTGAACGCCGATGATGAATGGGTGATCAAAATGCGCAGCAAGCATGCTGGACGCACGCTCACCTTTGGCATCGACAACCCATCGGATGTGACAGCCACGCAGATCGATGCGAGCCGGCTCGGCTTGATTAAGTTTCGTTTGCAAACGCCGCTGGGTGACGCGCCGGCGACGTTGCACATGAGCGGGCGTCATAACTTGATGAACGCTTTGGCCGCCGCCGCAGTGGGGACATCGTTCGATCTCCACCCGGAGCAAATTGCGACCGCGCTCGCAACCGCGAAGCCGCCAAAAATGCGCGGTGAGGTTTTAAGTTTTGCCGGCGAGTTTACAGTAGTCGACGACTCTTACAACTCGAATCCACGTTCGCTGCTGAACATGGTGAGCACGATCATGGAACCGGGCGTGAAGGCAAAACGTCGCATCGTTGTTGCTGGTGAAATGTTGGAGCTCGGGCCTGACGAAGCCGAATTGCATCGGCAGGCAGGACGCGACATCGCGCGCGCCGGCGTCGATATCGTTTGGGGCGTGCGGGGCCTGGCGGCCGAACTCGTATCGGGCGCGCAGCAAGCCGGATTGCAGGCGACGCGTTTCTTCGAGAACTCTGACGAAGCCGCGCGAGCGTTGGTGGAGGAAGTCCGGGAAGGGGATCTTGTACTCGTGAAAGGCTCGCGAGGCGTCGCTACTGATAAGGTAGTTGCGGCGATTCGCGAGCGCTTCGCGCTGTTGTAACGCAAACTGTTAGTTTGCGTTCTGGCAACGCTCATATAACAACTACGGAAACTAACAGTTTGCGTTACAAGGAAAAACGTACCGACGCACATTAGCGAATGATCTATTACGTCCTATACGAGCTGCTTTACAACCACTTCAAAGAGAAGGATTGGTTTCTAATTAAAGCGCTCAACGTTTTTCAGTACGTAACCTTCCGCACTGCGTACGCCTCGATCACCGCGCTGCTGCTATCGCTGATTTTCGGCGGCAAACTTATTAACGCGTTGAAGTCGTGGAACGTTGGTCAACAGATTCGCGAAGAGGGCCCGCAGGCGCACATGGCGAAGCGGGGCACGCCAACGATGGGCGGCGTGTTGATTGTGGGCTCAGTTGTTATCTCGACGCTGCTGTGGGCGAAGCTCTCGAGCGTTTACGTTTGGACGGTGGTAATTGCGACGCTGCTGTTCGGCGCTATCGGGTTCGCCGACGACTATTTCAAGATGGCGAAGCAGCGCAGTCTGGGGCTGACCGGCAAGCAAAAGCTACTGGGTCAGTTGTTGATTGCTATCGGTGTCTGGGTGGTGTTGTTTGTGCTGACGAAATATTTCGCGAGCGACTACTCATGGAATATCAGCATTCCGTTTTTTAAGGCGACCGCCGCGCCAACCGGCATCAGTTTCATCGGGCCATACTTGTACCTGGTTTTCATAGTCATCGTCTTACTTGGTTTTTCGAACGGCGTGAATTTGACAGACGGCCTGGACGGCCTCGCGATCAGCGTAACGTTCATCGCGATGACCGCGCTGACAGCCTTGACGTACTTGAGCAGTGATAAGCGTTGGGCAACTTACCTGGAATTGACACATCGTCCCGAAGCGGCGGAGCTCACCGTGTTTTGTGGCGCGATGGCGGGCGCGAGTCTGGGATTCCTTTGGTACAACGCACCGCCCGCCGAAGTTTTCATGGGAGACGTTGGCAGTCTGGCGATCGGCGGCGCACTCGGCACGGTCGCAGTACTTACGAAACAGGAGTTCATGCTGCTGATGATTGGCGGCGTGTTTGTAATCGAGGCGCTGTCGGTGACGCTGCAAGTCGGCGTCTTCAAGATGACGAAGCGGACGACCGGGACCGGACGGCGGCTATTCAGGATGACGCCGCTGCACCACCACTTTGAAATGCAGGACTGGAAAGAGTCGAAGATCGTATTTCGTTTTTTGATTCTGGCGATCCTGTTTGCGCTCTTGAGCCTTTCGACGTTGAAGCTGAGGTAATAAGCAGTGGTCAGTGCTCAGTGGTCAGTGGTCAGCTAGTAAGCGCTCGGCGAGAGAATTATCTACAGCAATGATGGACAGCGAACAAAGACAGTGCGGAGTGGCTACGAGCGGACAAGATTTCTTGGCTTACTGGACACTGGTCACTGACCACCGGCCACTGCTCCCATGAACGTATCGGGGAAGAAAGTTCTCGTGATGGGGGCAGGCAGAAGTGGCGTCGCCTCCGCAAAGTTTTTGGCAGCACGCGGCGCGACGGTGGCGTTGAACGATGCGCGACCGATTGAAAAATGGAGCGCCGACGCAGTTGCGTTGAAGAGCGAAGGAGTTGGATGTCTACCGGGAGAATTGCCCGGCTGGCTGCTCGATCGATTGGACCTGGTGGTGATTAGTCCGGGCGTGCCGACAAAAGCGATCCCGGTGCGATATGCGGAGCGAGCCGGGGCCGAGATCATCGGCGAAGTTGAATTGGCATCGCGATATTTGAAAGGACGGATCGTCGGCATTACCGGGTCAAACGGCAAAACCACCACGACGGCGCTGATCGGAAAAATGCTTGCCGACGCGGGGTTGCCGACTCAGGTGGGCGGCAACATCGGCACGCCGTTGATTTCGTTAGTGGAAACTTCGCGTGAGGACGGCTGGACGGTGGTCGAGTTATCCAGTTTCCAACTCGAGACGATCGTTCGATTTCATCCGACCGTCGCTTTGGTTTTGAACGTTACGCCTAATCACATGGATCGTTATGAATCGTTTACGGACTACGCCGCCGCGAAGCACCGAATTTTTATGAACCAGGAACCCGGCGACATTGCGATTCTGAACGCTGACGACGCGCTGGTGTCGTCGTGGGCTGGAGGACTGCGCGCACACGTTACGATGTTTAGCGTGAAGCAGGAACTCGCCGACGGGCTGTTTCTTAAGGGACGAGAAATCGTTTGCCGGACTGAAGACAGCGCGCGGGTGTTGCTGAATCGAGACGACCTGACGCTCCGCGGTTTACACAATGTCGAGAACGCGCTTGCGGCGCTGGCGGCGGGGCTCGCGTGCGGCGCGGCGCCTGAATCGATGCGTGAAACCATCAGGAACTTTAGTGCGGTGGAACACCGCCTGGAGTTTGTCGCTGAAGTTGACGGCGTGAAGTTTTACAACGACTCGAAGGCTACAAGTGTGGATGCTACGGTGAAAGCGTTGGAAGCGTTTGCAGATGAACCGGGGAAAATAGTTTTGATTCTTGGTGGGCGCGGAAAGAAAGCACCCTACGCGCCGCTTGCCGAACTGGTTAAGAACAAGGTGCGAAGTCTGATTCTGATCGGCGAGGACGCTGACACAATCGAAAACGAACTAGGCGCCTACGCGGCGCTTGAACGCGCGGGCGACTTGAAAGATGCAGTTGAACGTTCATTCAAAGCAGCGAAGCCGGGAGATGTTGTTCTGCTTGCGCCCGCCTGCGCGAGCTTCGACATGTTCGATAGCTTCGAACATCGCGGACGGGTCTTTAAAGAAGAAGTTTCAAGTTTAAAGTTTCAAGTTTCAAGTTAAGAAGCGGGGATGAAAGGCGCGACGGGCGAGCGGCGAACTTGAAACTTCGAACTTGAAACCTGGACCTATTAGAAATGGCGAGAAAGTTATATCCAGACAAGTGGCTGTTTGCCGCAACCGTGGGGTTGGCGTTGTTTGGCGTGGTGATGGTGTACAGCGCGTCCGCTGTGCTGGCTGTGAACGAGCATCACGGAAGTTTTTATTACGTTATCAAGCAGGCGATTTGGACACTGATCGGATTGGGCGCGATGTTCGTCGCCATGCAGTTCGACTACAACCGCCTACGCGATCCGCGCGTTGTTTACGGCTTGCTGTTGTTGGTCGGCGTGATGTTGGTAGCTGTGTTTGCGTTCTCACCAATTAACGGTGCACGCCGCTGGATCAAGTTCAGCGTCTTCTCGATCCAGCCGTCGGAGATTTCGAAACTTGCGCTCGCGATTTTCCTCGCCTACTTCCTCGAGCGCCATGCAGGTGAGGAAGGTGACTTCTGGCGCACCTTTGTTCCTTGCGGTGCGGTAACTGCGCTGCTCGCCGCAATGATCGTCATCGAACCAGACTTCGGCACTTCAATGATGTTGGTGGTGATGTTTGTCGTTGTGATTTACACCGCGGGCGCGCGTTTGAAGCACCTCGCTATTGCCGCCGCGCCCGCGTTAGTTGCGGCGGTCGGGTTACTGATTCTCGTGCCGTGGCGCTTGGCGAGATTGATTACGTTCTTAGATCCGTGGGCGGACCCGCAGAAGACCGGGTTTCAGGTTGTCCAGTCTCTGATCGCAGTTGGTTCCGGCGGATCAAATGGGCTGGGCTTCGCACAGGGCAAACAGAAAATGCTGTTCCTGCCGTTCGCTCACTCCGACTTCATTTTTGCAGTAATAAGCGAGGAGCTCGGCCTGCTCGGCGCGCTCGCGGTATTGCTCGTGTTCGCTTTGTTGTTATGGCGTGGCCTGCGGACTTCGTTGCTCGCACCGGATCGTTTTGGAAAGTTGCTGGCGCTCGGCATCGTTTCCGGCATCGTGGCACAGGCACTATTCAACATGAGTGTGGTGCTGTCACTGGTGCCAACGAAAGGAATTCCGCTGCCATTCATTTCCTATGGCGGCTCATCTTTGGTGCCGACGCTGGCGGCGGTCGGCGTGCTGCTGAACATTTCTCAGCACGCGACTGGATCGTTAGACCTCGGGGTGTTGAGAGGTGCGACCGCAAAGCCCGAAAAGGAGACGCGAAAGCTGCGCGTTGCGCCGGCAAGGCGAATGGCTTCTTCGCGCTTCAGTTAAGATGCGTTTGTTGATAGCCGCCGGGGGAACAGGCGGACACATTTACCCGGGGATTGCGGTCGCAAAGGAAGTCCTCCGCCGGGACCCGCAGGCAGTTGTGAGGTTCGTTGGCACCGCACGCGGCCTGGAAAACAAGTTGGTGCCACAGGCGGGGTTTGAGCTGTCGATCATTGAAAGCACGGGCCTTAAGAATGTCGGAGCGGTTGCACGCGCGCGCGGACTGTTGGTGTTGCCGAAGAGTTTTCTGGCAGCTCGCAGTCTGATCAAAGCGTTCCGGCCGGATATCGTGATTGGTGCGGGCGGTTACGTCTCCGGACCGGTGTTGTTGACTGCGGCGCTGTTGAAGTTGCCAACGCTGGTGATGGAGTCGAACGCGCTGCCCGGTTGGACCAATCGAGTGCTGGCGCGCTTTGTTGATAAAGCAGCAGTTTCGTTTGACGCAGC
>JBKPNP010000748.1:0-3451 GCA_046732775.1 Acidobacteriota bacterium | reverse complement strand
GTGTCAGCCGATCACCTTGTTCTTCCGCCTGAATGAACGCGCTCAACAAATTGTTCTGCGGACTGGCGCGCAACTCCGCAACCTTCTCGCGGAAGTAGGAAGCAAGTGAAACATAACTCTTTTGCGCCAGGTCGTACATGCCGAACAGTTCTTCTTTAGTGCGGGCGCTATCGATGCCGCTGAGACCCATGGCGATGTCGTCAGACCATTCTTTAAAAGCGCGCTGGTCTGTAGCCGGTACGCCCAGCAGGTCCGCGATGACAATGGCCGGCAGCGGGTTAGCGAGGTCGTTCATCAGGTCCATCCGCCCGGCGGGTTTAACCTGGGCCAGCATGCCGTCAACCAGCGTTTGCACTTGCTGCCGCATGTTGTCGACCACTGCGGGAGTGAACGCCTTATTGACCAGACCTCGCAGGCGCGTGTGATCGGGAGGATCGATCATCAACATCCAGGAAGAGACGGCGCCGAAGAACGGACGAAAGTATTGTTTAGCTTCCGGAGGCATGCGCGACGCGTGTGCGCCGATGCGATCCGAAGACAGCCGATCGTCCTGAATTAAGGAGACGATATCCGCGTAGCGCGTGAGGATCCAATATTCATTCTCCGCGCTCCAGTAAACCGGATCGGAAGCTCGCAGGCGATCGTAAACAGGATAAGGGTCTCGGAGGAACTCAGCGCTGTTGAGGTCATACTGGCTCATACGAAGGTCAATGCTTCGAAACTGGCTATCGGCGATGAGACTACGAAGCGGGACGAGTCTTTGAGAGACCGGCGTAGGTTAGGCGCATTGGCTGGGTTGTGTCAACGAAACCTGGACTGGAGCGCAACCGTCCCGGTTGCCGCCTTCGCAACTACGCAAGCGAGACGCTTGCGCTCCAGTCAGCTTGCGCTCCAGTCAGCTCCCCTTCCGGTCTAGTGGCGCGGCTGTGGCGCAAACGAGTACGATGTGGCCCATGAGTCAAACCAATGCCAGGCAGTTATCAGTTATCGAAAAATTTCGCGAGCTGCACGCCGAAGGTTGCTTCATATTGCCTAACCCATGGGACGCCGGCAGCGCCGCCTACCTCGAGCACCTTGGATTCAAAGCGCTCGCCACCACGTCCGCGGGTTTCGCATTCTCACGTGCATTGCCGGATTCGGTCATCGGTGTGCCGCGTGATTTGATGCTCGATCATTTCCGCGACATCGTGAACGCAACCTCGCTGCCGGTGAACGCCGATTTTCAAACCGGTTACGCTGATGAACCCGAAGGTGTGGCTGATAGTGTGACTCGTTGCATTGCCACCGGCGTCGCCGGACTTTCAATTGAAGACGCTACCGGGACTGACGCGACTCCGCTTTACGATTTCGATTTGGCAGTCAAACGAATAAACGCCGCGCGCGCTGCCATCGACGCGTCAGGGATGCCGGTAATCCTAACCGCGCGCTGCGAAGTTTGGCTGGTAGGCGACCCCGATCCGCTCAAGATTGCGCTGCAACGTCTGACTGCTTTTGCCGAGGCGGGAGCTGATTGCCTGTACGCTCCAGGCGTGCGGCAACCGGCAGAGATTTCTGAACTGGTAAAGGCGGTGGCGCCGAAGCCGCTGAACGTCCTGGTCTCGACCGGCAACCGCAACCTGACGCATTCCCAACTTCAGGATCTCGGCGTGAGGCGCATCTCGGTAGGCTCAGCGCTGGCAAACGTCGCCTGGGGTGCGTTCATGAGAGCGGCACAGGAAATAAAAGAGAGCGGCACCTTTGAAGCGTTCGGAGCAGCGGCCGCCTATGCCGATCTGAACGGCCTGTTTAATGAGCAACTGCGGAAGAGGGAAACGGAGTAAACGACTTAGCTATTTCGGCTGCGGAAAATATTTGTCGAGGTAAAACTTCTCGGTCAGGTAACGTTGCCGCCACGACGGATTCAGCCGGTCAAGCAATAAACCCTCACCCGCGCCGAGTGCGTAAAAGAGCACGCGCTTCGAGGTTGCGAGCTCAGCCGCGCTCAACTGCGTCAACACACTGCGTTTCAATTCCTCAGCCACCTGTGCGAACGGCTCATAGTCTTTGAGTGAACGAAACGCTTTCGTGGGGCGATAACGCGCCGCGGCTAACTTCGCCATGCGATATTCTGTGTATCTGGCAATCCCTTCCTGCCACATCTGAAACGAAAAATACCGGTAGTCGTCAGGACTTAACGTGTGTTCCAGCTCGCGACGTTGTTTGAGATAGGCGTTGAAACGCACACTAAACTCAGCCTGACCCTTCGCGTTGACCGCATCAGCCAGCAAGCTACTCAATAGCGAAAAGTGATGCTTCATCTCTTCCCAGTCGTATGGAAATGGATAGTTCAACATCCACATCCCGGTCTGATCGCCGTGCGCGAGGTCAAGTGAGTTCACTGCCTCGTAATAACCGGGATGCGATGATTGAAACTGATGAAAGTGTTCATGAAGCAAAGTGATTACCCATGGCGATGACGTTTTCTTGTCTGTATTCTCCGCCTGGCCAACTACGATTGTGGGCACGCCACCTACCAGCGGAAAAGTTGCGAGCCGATTGATCGGCTGAGTGCGCTTGCGGTAATAGACTTTGCTTTTTAAGAGCGGGTCTTGGTTAATGAGGGTGAAGTCCGGCGACGGCTTGGGGTGACGAATAAGAAACTCATAGTCAGGTGTGACCAGCAAAACTGCGAATGGCGCCGTGTGCCAACCCTGCCACAGCTGATCGTCGAGTGAGTCGCCAATTCGAAACGCTTCGGCAATACGGATGCGGTCAGTGTCAGCTAACCTCTGCGCCGATAGCTGCGGCGCGTGGGACGATAGGATCAGGAATACGCCAAGGGTAAATGCATTCCGCCGTTTTCTGAGGTGTGCCTGCATGAATGATTCCCTCGAGACCGAATTAGTTGAGCGACACAAATTCAGAACCCGGAGCCGTAGCGACGGGGGTTGATGGTTACTTAAGTCAACTCAGTGAAAGTTGTACCAGGTCGCTACCTCTCCCTGTTCTGAATCAGCCAACCCACCGATCGCGATGCCGGTCGCGTCTCAATTCTTGCTGACGATTAGCCTGACGACGTAACTGCCGCGTGCAATCGGCCGCTTGCTCAAAGGGTACGGACTAAGCTCCACCAGCTTCACTGAATAGCCGGCGAACGTTGAGTCAGCCGGCAGCGGCGCCGCGGTGTTGCTGTTCAATGTCAGCATCTTGCTGGAGCGACCGCTACTCACCGCCAGTCGTAGACGTGCATTTCCCGCCCAAACACAGGTGACATCTGAAGGACAACGAGAATCCTCCAAAACGTCGACGAACTTGACAGACAGTTTTGTTCGGTGAAGACTGACGCGCTCACCGACGTGAAGATTAAATTCGCTGCCCAACCGAGGCGCATTTTTACTTCCTGCAGAATCTGTTGCTGCAGCCGGCGAAGGGCCCGGGAGCGTCAAACAAAGCATGGCGACCAAAAGAAAAG
>JBKPNP010000747.1:0-6603 GCA_046732775.1 Acidobacteriota bacterium | reverse complement strand
AAATTATCGGGACCGGTGAGGCGAGTAATCTTGCCGCTGGACGGATCGAGACGGAAGAGGTGCGAAGCAGTTTTTTGTTGACCACTGAAGTAGACGCCGTCAGGGCGCCAATCGAGCAGGTTCGGGTTCTCGTCAAAGTCGTCGCTGATTGATCTTGGCTTGCCGCCATCTGCCGATACAACAGCAAGCCGCCCATTGGTGGCGAAGAAGGTGGTGTTTCCCATCGCGGACGAAAACACGATTTGCTTGCCATCGGGTGACCAACGCGGGCCATTATCCGGGCCGGGCTGCGCGACCAGCTTCGTTATGGAGTCGTTCGCGAGGTTGAGCAGGTAAATATCGGACGTGACACCCTGAATCAAATCAGGATTGACCGTGGCACTGAACGCGATGCGCGAACCGTCGGGCGACCACGCAAACGAGTCCACGCTGAAGTCTTTCTTCTTCGTACGCTGCCTCCCGACGACGGGCGCGTTCATCGCGTCTTTAACATCGAGCGTCCAAAGGTGCGCGAAGTTGTAATCGCGTCGGACCACTTCATAGTCGCCCAGATAGTCTTTTCGGTCCTTCGAAATCTGCGGTACCGGTTCAGTAGCGGTGTACGCGATAGTGCGACCATCTTCGGACCACGCGAAATTGCTTATCGCCGTTTCGGATTTGGTTAACTGTATTGCTTCGCCGCCGGCGGGATTGATGACGAAGATCTGATTCTTATCCTCAATGCGGTTGCTCGTAAAAGCCAACCACTCGCCCGTCGGCGACCAGCGGGGATTGGTTGAGGATTTATCGCCGCGAGTCAGTTGCAGGGGCGTGTGTTCGTCGCCGCCGGTTTCAACCAGCCAGATCTGCGTGAGGAATGCATCCTGTTTGAAGTCGGCACTCGTCATCGTGTACGCGACGTATTTGCCGTCAGGGGATATCTGCGCGCCGCCGATGGACTTCAACGTCAGCAGCTCATCGATTGAGGGAACATGACGCCCGCCCTGGGCGGATGCCATTGAGGCGATGGCCGATAAGCTCAACAGACAAGCAAACAAACTCAGGCACAGTTTCAGAATCGGTCGGTTGCGTAGACGCTTGTTCATACCTCACCCTTCAATCAGCAGGAGAATTTACAAGGTACATAGTCTCAGGGTTGGGAAGGCGGCTTGCCCCCTGTCGTTTGGGACCGCGGCCGTCCCGCGCGCAATGAGCGCGAAGCGCGAACCATTCCTTCGCGCCTGCGGCGCGCTGCGGGCGGGACGCCCGCGGTACCAGCTACTGATCCTTCCATTCGGGAATGCGACCTGGCGTCCAGGGCGCGCCCGCCGCTTCCATCTGTTTCTCCAGACGTGCCAGATCGCCTTCAATCAATTGACGCAACTGCGCGAGCGTCTGCTCGAAGTCCTGAGCGGCGGCGTTGTACTGATTGATCTGCGTTTGCGTCGGTCGCGAAGTCGATAAACGCTGCGCGCCAACAATGCCGCCCACCCGCTCTGAAATCGATGGTGGCAGGTTGATATTGCGCGCGGCCAAAGCATTGTCACCACGCAACGAACGCAAAATCTCGTTTGTCCGTTTATCCAGTGCCGCGGCGTCGTCCAGCAGTTTGTCGCCCACTGACGGTGTATCGAGCAACGCGCGACGAATCAACGCAAGTCGCGGCTTCAAGGCATTGGTTGCTTCCAACGCTCCCTGCACCGCGCGCTGCAGCCGAGCGACTTTTTGTTGAAACTCAACCAGAGCAATGCGGTCCGCCGGCGACATTCCGGATTGGCCCTCAACCACGACTTCGAAGTCCTGCGGCGTGCCGATTGGAGTTAACACGCTGTCCACTCGCTTTGCGACGGACACTCGATAAACCCCCGGCATCACCAGCGGTCCTCCCGGCCCGTCGTCGAACGGATTTTCGTTTTCCGGATTTGGCGGCGGTGGAACGGAAGTGGGCGGGTACCGCAAATCCCAGGTCACGCGCTGCACTCCGGCAGTCACCGGGCCAGTCAAACGTCGCACGACGCGTCCAGTCGAGTCGGTAATTGTAAAGATCACGGCTGGCGCCTCTTCCTCTTCCTCGGCGGTGAGGTCAGCCGGGCGAGGCAAGGTCATCGCGGCGTTCTTCTTCGCGGCTTCGCGCTCCGCCTCCTGCCGCTTCGCCTTCTTCGTCTTCAACTCGTCCTTCAGGTAGTAAGTAAAGGTGGCGCCGAAGGGCGGATTCTCCGCAGTGAAGTAAGACTCGCCCTGAAAATTCTTGCCGCGTCCGCCGAGCGGCTGCGACTGGATGTACATCAGCGCGTTCTTCACCGGAAAGAGTTGTGCGTCCTGCTTGAGCATTTCGGGTCGCAGGAGACGCAGCGGCGTGTAATTGTCGAGAATGTAAATGCCACGGCCAAACGTTCCCACTACGAGATCGTTCTCGCGTTTCTGAATCGTCAAATCGCGAATTTGAATTGTTGGCAGCCCGCCTTTGAGCTGAATCCACTTCTGTCCGCCGTCAATCGAGAAATACAAACCAAACTCGGTGCCGGCAAACAAAAGATTGGGATTGACGTGGTCCTCGGCGATTGCCCAAAGGGACTGATTCTTCGGCAGGTTGCTGACGATCGACGTCCAGGTGCGTCCAGCGTCTGTGCTCTTCAGCAGGTAAGGTTTGAAGTCTGCGTTCTGATGGTTTTCAAAAGCGACGTAGACCGTATTCGTGTCGTGATTCGAAGCGACGATTCGACTGACATAAGACATCTCGGCAACGCCCGGGATCGAATCAACTTTGCGCCAGTTCTTGCCGCCATCTTCCGTGATTTGCAGCAAGCCATCGTCAGTGCCGACATAAATTAAGCCGTCTTTTTTCGGCGACTCAGCCAGCGCCGACGCGTTACCAAAGAAAGCCGTTGACGCATTCTTGGCAACTGCGTCCATGCTCCAAACTTTCCCCATCACCGGCAGCTTGTCGCGATCGAGGCCGCGCGACAATTGCCCGCTGATAACTTGCCAGCTGTCGCCGCGATCATCGCTGCGAAATAGTTTGTCAGCCGCGAAGTAGAGCCGAGTGTGCAGGTGCGGACTGATGATGAATGGCGAATCCCAGTTCCATCTGAGTGGTTCCTCGCCGCGACCGGGTTGCGGCTGAATACCCATGCGCTCGCCGGTGCGCTTGTCGAAACGCGCCAGCGACCCGTTTTGCAGCGCGGCGTAGATCGTGTTCGGGTCTTCGGGATCAACCTGACTACGAAACCCGTCACCGCCATTGGTGACGAACCAATCTGAGTTCGTGATGCCGGAAGCCGTGCGGGTGCGCGAAGGGCCACCGACGCTGAAGTTGTCCTGCGCACCGCCATACACATTGTAGAAAGGCGTGGCGTTGTCGGTCGTCACATCGTAGAACTGCGTGATCGGCAGATTGCGTTTGAACTCCCAGTTCGCGCCGCGATCGTGGCTTTCGTAAACGCCGCCGTCGCAACCCACGAGGTAATGATCGTTGTCCTTTGGATCGATCCAGATTTCGTGATTGTCGACATGTTTCGATTTCTCGCCAAGGCGGCGTAGCGTCCTGCCGCCATCATCCGACACCAGCAGGAAGACGTTCATGACGTAAACACGATCGACGTCTTTGGGATCGGCCACGATGCGCGAGTAGTACATCGCAGTCACGTCGTACTCATTGCGGCGTTCCCAACTACCGCCGCGATCCGATGAACGAAAAATGCCGCCCTTTCTATCAGCCGCTTCGACCGTTGCGTACAGCACGTTTGAATCAGCCGGCGATATGGCCAGGCCGATGCGGCCGATGTCGACGGTCGGCAATCCGGCCTTTAACTTGTTCCAGGTGGCGCCGGCGTCAGTCGATTTGTACATCGCACTTTCGGGCCCGCCGTTAATGAGAGTCCACATGTGACGGCGACGTTGATACGCGGCCGCGTAGACCGTGTCGGGATCGTTTGGATCGACAACCACGTCCGTAACTCCCGTGTTATCGCTAATCGAAAGGATTTTTTTCCAGGTCTTGCCGCCGTCAGTCGTTTTGTAGAGTCCGCGATCACCGCCCGGCCCCCACAGCGGTCCCTGCGCGGCTACGTAAACGATGTTTGAGTCTTTGGGATCGATAACGATGCGGCCAATGTGCTCCGAGTTTTTCAGCCCGACGTTCTTCCAAGTTTTGCCGCCGTCATCCGAACGATAGACGCCGTTGCCATAAGACACGCTGCGCTGGCTATTGTTTTCGCCAGTGCCGACCCAAACCGTCAGCGGGTTCTTCGGATCGAGGGCAATAGAGCCAATCGAGTACGAGCCTTCGCGATCGAACACCGGTGTCCAGGTTGTGCCGTTGTTGATGGTCTTCCAAACGCCACCGGAAGCGGCGATGACGAAATACCGAGCGGCATTGTTTGGATCGACAGCAAAGCCGACGACGCGGCCCGACGTAAAAGCCGGACCAATCGAACGCAGACGCAACCCATTGAACGTGCCGGTGGACATCGGGTCCGCCGGCTTCTTCTCTTCTTCGGCTTTCTCCTCGTCAGGTTTCTTTGCTTCGTCAGCTTTCGCGGGCGCGGGCGATGCCTGTTGCTTCGCGGCAGCCTCCTGACGCGCCTTCTCGGCCGCGGCTTTTTCTGCCGCGCGCTCTTCCTGCGCGAGCGTTGAAATCGGAAGAGATAGCAGCGCTACCAGTAAGAACAGTTTGACGAACAGGCGTGAACTCTTGGAACAGCGCGAAGTGACGGGCGCACAGTTAACCATAGGGACAAGGATCTCCTGAGCTATTGGATTGTTTGGCGTTGCAAATGGAAGAGAACTCTTCCGAATTCTCGGACCGCAGAACTGTTTAGCGCCGACATATTAACATGTTCGACAAGCTTCAGCTTGTCGTCCCGGCCGCCGCGTTGGATACGCGCCAGAATCTGTGCACACCTCCAGTGCGCGATTGCAACTGATTCCGTGATCCAGAGGTTTCACCTCTGGCTACCTTCTGTGCGCATCTCCGATGCCCCTCGAATGTCCGACAAACTAAAGTTCGTCGGACCAGCCATGCTATGCTTCCGCCATGTCCACACCCGAGCCGGATCAGGATCACTCAGCCCGTTTGTTTGCGCGCGCGCTCGAATTAATGCCCGGTGGCGTCAATTCCCCGGTGCGCGCATTTCGTGGCGTCGGCGGCACGCCGCTCTTCATTCGTTCAGCACAGGGACCGACAGTTGTTGACGTCGAGGGCCGTTCGTATATCGATTACGTCGGCTCCTGGGGCCCGATGATTCTCGGTCATGCCGACGCAGAAGTTGTCGAGGCATTAGCCGCGGTCGCGGCCAACGGCACCAGCTTCGGCGCTCCCAACGAACTCGAGATTCAACTCGCTGAAGAAATCGTCGACGCCGTCCCGTCGATCGAAATGGTGCGCATGGTCAACAGTGGCACCGAAGCGACGATGTCTGCGATTCGACTCGCACGGGGAGTTACCGGCCGCGATAAGCTCGTCAAGTTTGAAGGCTGTTATCACGGTCATGCCGACAGTTTGCTCGTGAAAGCCGGTTCAGGCGTAGCGACGCTGGGGTTGCCAGACAGCCCGGGCGTGCCGGCCTCCCTTGCTCAGCACACGCTCACGGTGCCCTTCAACGACACGCAAGCGCTCGCCGAAGTGTTCGACCAGCACGCTGACATTGCGGCAGTGATTATTGAACCGGTTGTGGGCAACATGGGTTGCGTGCCGCCGCAGCCAGGGTTTCTACAATTCGTTCGCGAGCTGACGACAAAATACGGCGCGTTGTTTATTTGCGACGAAGTGATGACGGGATTTCGCCTCGCTCGCGGCGGCGCTCAGGAAATCTATGACGTGAAGCCTGACCTCACGTGTCTGGGGAAGATTATCGGCGGCGGTTTGCCGGTGGGCGCATACGGCGGCAGTCGGGAGTTGATGACGAATATCGCGCCTGCGGGTTCGATCTACCAGGCGGGAACCCTCTCAGGAAATCCACTTGCGATGACGGCGGGGCTCGTCACTCTGCGGCGGTTGCGCGACACGAGTATTTATCAAACGCTCGAACTGCGCTCTGCGAGACTATGCGAAGGCCTTTCCCAAGCGGCCGCTGCGGCCGGACTCGAGACTACGACGAATCGCGTCGGTTCGATGTGGACAAGTTTTTTCACGAGTGGGCCGGTAGTCAACTGGGAGACTGCGAACAGATCTGATCGCGCACTTTACGGACGCTTCTTTCACGCGATGCTCAACGAAGGCGTTTACCTCGCGCCCTCGCAATTCGAAGCGGGCTTCGTCAGCATCACGCATACCGAAGGGGTAATCGATCAAACGATTGCCGCCGCGCGCAAAGCGTTTCAGTCGTTAAAGTAGGACAGGCATTCTTGCCTGTCTTTCTTAACGCCGAAAGCGTTCGCCCACGCCGGATGAGTGCAGAACCGCGAGCGGTAGCGAGCGGATGCGACGCGCTACTTAAATAAGTGGAGTTTTTTCCAAAGGGAATCGCTGACCGGTGAGTGCCAGCATCCGCTCGCTACCGCGCGCGGTTCTGCAAAGGCGCGACTCCCGTAAAACAGCCATTCTTGCGTGTCCCTCTTTCAAAAAAACCGGAGAAGCAGGAATGCCTGTCCTACTTACAGCGGTAAATCGATATTGAACGTGGT
>JBKPNP010000746.1:0-5853 GCA_046732775.1 Acidobacteriota bacterium | reverse complement strand
TCGGAACGAACAATAAGTAAGTATAAGATCGCAAACTGACCGTTGCTTTACTTTAGATGAAGCTGCTAATTGCCAACGGGTATGTAGTCGATCCCTCGCAGGGGATTAATACCGGCAGAGATCTGCTCATCGAAAATGGCCGCGTAACTGCGGTGCTTGAACGCGGACAGGAACGTCCAACTGACGTGGAGCTGCTTGACGCGACCGGGCTGGTAGTCGCGCCCGGCTTCATCGATCTGCATGTTCATCTGCGGGAACCCGGCGCTGAATACAAAGAGACAATTGCGACTGGAGCAGCTGCCGCAGTTGCAGGCGGCTGGACGAGTGTCTGCGCTATGCCCAACACCGACCCGGTGAACGACAGCGCGGCGGTTACGCGTTTCATGATTGAACAGGCACAACGTGCGCAACTTGCGAATGTCTTTCCCATCGGCGCTATCACCAAGGGCCTCGGTGGCAAAGAGCTTTCCGAAATGGGCGAGATGAAAGGCGCCGGCATCGTTGCCATTTCCGATGATGGTCATTCAGTGCCGACCGCGGGGATTATGCGCCGGGCGATGGAATATGCGCGTGGATTTGATTTGACGGTTGTCGATCATTGTCAGGATATGTCTTTAACGTCAGGCGGAGTCATGCATGAAGGTCGCTGGTCGCTACTGCTTGGCCTGCGCGGTATGCCGGCTGCCGCTGAAGACGTGCACGTCATTCGCGATTGTGAGTTATCAAAACTAACCGGAACCCCGGTACACATCGCGCATGTCTCCACGACCGGCGCTCTCGAAGCTGTGAGACGGGCCAAGGCGGCAGGACTGCCGGTGACTTGCGAAGTGGCGCCGCATCATTGGACTTTAACGGATGACGCGCTCGAAGGTTATGACACGAACACGAAAATGAGCCCGCCGCTGCGGAGCAGCAATCATGTGAACGCTTTGCTGGAAGGATTGCGCGACGGAACTATTGACGCGATCGCGACTGACCACGCGCCACATCACGCTGACGAGAAGGCGCTCGAATTTGATGAAGCGCCGTTTGGGATTACAGGTTTGGAAACTGCCGTCGGGCTCGCATTCGACCTGGTCAACCAAGGGGTGATCGATCTCGAACGCTTGGTCTCACTCTGTTCCTCGAACCCGGCAAGCATATTCAGTTTGAAAGACCGGGGAAGTTTGTCTGCCAACGCTCACGCTGACATTACTATTCTCGATCCTGTCTGCGAATGGACGTTCGATGTTTCGCAGTCCAAATCAAAAAGCCGAAACACGCCGTTCCACGGACGTTCCATGACCGGCGCCGCTGTTGCCACGATTGTTGGCGGCCGCCTCGTTTATCTTCATCCGGACTACAGCCGCATTACTGACTCTAAAACTCGCAACGCCTCTGCGTAACGCAAACTGTTAGTTTGCGTTCGACTTTGAATGTCGTCCATGATCACAAGCTAACAGTTTGCGTTACCAATCAGCGCGTTTCCTCGCGGCGGCTTGACGCAGCGTCGCGTTGCTCGAGTGATCGCTCAAAAGGCTGCGACAGGTCGCAGCCTAAAACAAAAGCGGTGACAGGTCACCGCATTCCAAAAGTTATTGATTTTTTGGGAGCCCGCCCGCGCTCTCCCCTTCGCTTGCGGGCCCCCGTCGATCGGCGGCCGCGAGGCTGCCGATTTCGTTTCGCAAACCTTCAGTCTGCGAAGTTATTGAATGTTCGTTGCTGGTAAGGAAACGTTTTGGTTCAGCACCACGCCGAACTGTGTTCCCGACTTAACAACCGCCTCGTGTCCTTTTGAAAAGACCGCGCCGGCCGCACCTAATCCGCCACCGACCAGAGCGCCGATGCCCGCGCCTTTACCGCCGCCTGCAATCGCCCCAATCAACGCGCCCGTCGCCGCGCCACCGCCAATAAACACGACATTTCGTTTCGTTGCGGAGTGGCCAGTAATTCCACCTTCATTGTCAGCATTAACTTGAGCTTCATTCGCATCAGTCAGGTCGCCATTAATCGATCGCGCGAAACCGGCAGGCAAACGCAGTGAAACGAAGTGGACGCCGAGCGTGCCGGCCTTGCTCTTGCGCTGTGGTCGATTAACGCTGGTCACACGGCCGTTGATGACACTGCCGGCGGGAATAACTTGAACGCCCTGCGCGTAAACCGGTTCCGTGACAGTGGTCGTAAACTGATCGCCGACGCGCGCTGTTTCTGAAGTGATCGTCTGATTTAAGCGAACTCGAATTACTTCACCTGCCGCCACATTGTGATAGACAACCGCAGGTACCACTCGTCGCACGGTTGCTCGACGCCGGATAACTGGCTTGCGTCTCGTCTGTCCAAACGCGGGCACGATAATGGATGACAACAGGGCCAACATCATTGCGGCGCTGGCCACAGCCTTTGCAATTCGAGTGTTCATAGTGTTTTTCATTCCCAACCTTCGCTGCTTTAGCCGGCGCAATTTCATTTTCCGTATTCTCAATTTGCTGATTCTCAAACTCTGCATATCAACCTGCCTCTGCCAACTCGCATCCATCGCATTCGTGTAGCGCGCCTCGTCGACAGTGTTTCGGCGCGCACGAGCTACGTTGGCAATGACCGTGCCAGCGCGCATGTGCGATGTTGATCGGCTTTTATTTGACTGACTATTGGAGAATTCTTATGTATGAAGGCGTAGCCGCAGAGGTGTGACTGATCGCGATAGACGATGTGCGCAACGATCGGTGAAGGCCGCACGATATGGAATAAAACTTACTCGGCGGAACTTAGACTCGATGGTAATCAGCGCGCCAGTTTGTGATCGCCTGTTTGATGTTCTTTGGCTTTTCGAATTTTCCACCAACAACCTGACCGGCCAGGTCTGCCAACTCGTCATCGCTTGCGAAGCGGAGGGCGCAGATTTGCGCGGGTGTCAGATTGTCCATTTGTGCAGCCAGCGCGGGCGGTAGAACCTGTTGATATCGCAGCTTCTCCTCAAGACGAATCAGGCGATCCTGAACCCGCAGCGCGTTTATGCGGGCGAACAAGCCCAGCATTAGTAGCGCAAACGAGACGACGATCCACCAGGCTGAGGTCGGCCCCGGAGTCTGTACGCAGAGGACAATTGCCCACACGAAATTAATGAGCAGCACCGGCATAACAAAAAAGTGAAACGGCGGATCCCAACGAGTGTGGTTTTCAAAACTTTGTGTCTTCATCTTGATTCCTTTTGGAATTAGAGGTTAGTTGGGAGCGCGTCCGACACGGCGGCCGTCTTGGCGCTCTTCGGCAGCTCAGGCGTAAAGTCCTCGCCCGGATTGATAAACTGATTACGTTCAAAGTGGTACTGCTTGTCGTAGAGCTGTTTGTAACGTCCAACCGCTGCCAGCAGCTCTTCATGCGTTCCGCGTTCGACAATCTCGCCCGCTTCCAGCACTAAAATCTGGTCGGCACTGCGAATCGTCGAAAGCCGATGCGCGATTACGAAGGTGGTTCGGCCACGGCGCAAGCTCTGCAGGCCGTCCTGAATCAACGCTTCGCTTTCGCTGTCGAGACTCGACGTCGCTTCGTCGAGAATCAGAATCTTCGGTTCAGCCAGAATCGCGCGCGCGATCGCTACTCGCTGGCGTTGACCGCCCGAAAGTTTTACGCCGCGCTCTCCCACGATCGTGTCGTAGCCGTGGGCAAAGCCATTGATAAACTCTTCGCAGTGGGCGACCTTGCTGGCCGCGATAATCTCGGCTCGAGTAGCATGCGGGTGCGAGAAGGCAATGTTTTCGGCAATCGAACCGTCGAACAGAAAATTATCCTGCAACACCACGCCGAGTTGGTTGCGGTAGTCCCGTAGTCTGACCGTTTCCAAATCGCGGCCGTCGACCAGAACCTTTCCCGACAGCGGGCGGTTAAAAGCCATCACCAAACTGATCAAGGTCGACTTACCGGAACCGCTCGAGCCGACCAGAGCAGTGGTCGAACCGGCGGGCGCGCTGAACGCAACGTGGTTCAGCACCGGCGTGTCGTCGGTATATTCAAAGCTAACGTCTTCGAAGGTCACTTCACCCACGATCTGCGGACAGGGTGCGCGCGTCGCGTCCTCCTCGTCTTCGGTAGCCATGCGCTTTATTTCCCGGATGCGATCCAGACCGGCAAACGCCTCAGTTATCTGAGTCCCGATGTTCGCAATTTCAACAAGCGGCATTGCGACGAGCCCGGTGAAGATCATGTACATGACAAAATCACCCAGCGTCATCCGGCCGGCCAGGAGATCGTGACCACCTACCCAGATGAGTATCACGCCGATGATGCCCACGATCATCGTAGAAAACGCCATCACGCCCGACACAGCCGTCATCGATCGTGCCACGTTGCGAAACAGACGATGAGCGCCGCGGGCGAAGACCAGTTCCTCGCGCTTTTCCGCAGCATACGCTTTGACGATCCGTATGCCACCGAGCGATTCAGTCAAACGCCCGGTAACTTCCGCCTGAATCTTGCCGCGTTCACGAAAGAGTGGTCTCAACTTGTTAAAGGCGAATGCCATGACACCGCCAAATGCCCCGAGCGCAAGCAGCGTGACCACCGTCAATCGCCAGTTTAAGTAGAACAGAACGCCGAGCCCGATCAACGCTGTGACTAAACTGCCCACGAGCTGTACCAGACCAGTGCCAACAAGATTACGTATGCCCTCGGCGTCGGACATGATGCGCGAAATGAGCACACCCGTTTGCGTCGAATCGAAGTAGCTAATCGGCAACCGCGCCACATGTTCCTGGACACTCTTGCGCATGTCCGTTATGGCCCGTTGCGCGGCGACACCTAACACCTGCGACAACGTGAATGAACTCAGCGCCTGGATGAGCGTTGCCGCTGCCGCTGCGATGGCCAGCGGCATCAGCAGTTGACTGCGATGCTTTACGATCACTTCGTCGATCACGTATTTCGAGCTGGTGGGCAATACCAATCCGGCGAGACGGTTCACGATCATCAAGAACATGCCGAGCATCAAGCGATAACGGTGTGACCAGATCAGTTCGCGGGCATCACGCCAGGCGGCTGCGGGCGATATGCGTTTCTTCTTTTTGATTTCGATTGCTGTACTCATTTGCAGCGGTCACTCAAGACCTTCGGAGTGCGGTGACCCGTCACCGCTTTCTCTTCGCGGCGACCTGTCGCCGCGCTCCTACTTGAGAGCGAGCTATTCACCGGCTGCGACAGGTCGCAGCCTGCAAAAAGCGGTGACAGGTCACCGCACTCCAAAAGACGGGCGCTGTTTTCGGCGTTCGCAGTTTCAGCGCCTTACGTAGCGGGCAATCGTCGCAGTAGCAACTGGAATCCGCAAGCGGCCCCTGCTTCTGTGGACGAGCGCTATCCCCAATCCGTGTTAGGTGTTAGGATGAACCAAACTCTTTCGGAGGTGACTGAATGGCATGGGATGGCGACGATTTGGCCGGCAACATGGAAGAAGCATTTGAGCGTCAACAGGCAGCGGCGGATGCGCGTGCAAACCCCCGCACCTCTTCCACCGAAGAACGCGCACGCAGTGCAAAATTTGAATCGCTACGCCTGTCGCGTTCCCGCATCTCCAGTCAGCTCAGCAACGCTACAAATCCAGCACATCGCGCAATGCTCGAGAGTGCTTTGAAATCTATCAACGATAAAATGGCGGAATAGTAGTTCCGCTAATCGACGTAGGGTTCTTCAGCTTCAATTCCCGCTGCTACCAGCCACGGTCCGTTCCCGACCCAATCAAGACCCGTATGATCACGGGAGAGTTCGCCAATAACATCATGAGCCAGGTGCGCCGGCGACGAATGTCGTCCGCGAGGTAGATCATGCGCGGCGGAAAATAAATCAACAGCGCCAGAAAACAAAGTAAGAAAAGTCTGCCTAAAAATT
>JBKPNP010000745.1:0-2202 GCA_046732775.1 Acidobacteriota bacterium | reverse complement strand
CGCAGTGGCACGCCGGGTTTGGTCAGGATTTCAAAACCAGGGCCGATGGCTATCCCGGTTTTTCGCAAGCTTATGGGTTGCATTTTGCAGAGCCGGTGCGCGAAATGGATCTATCTCTGACCTACATCGCGCTCGCTTCCGGGAAGGTTGATCTGATCGCCGGCAATTCCACGGAAGGAAGAATTGCCGCGCTTGACCTGGTGCAACTCGCCGACGACCGCCACTATTTCCCGCCATACGAAGCGGTCTATATTCTACGCAAGGATGCTCCGGCTCGCGTGCCGGCGCTGAATGAGGTACTAACAAAACTTGCGAACGCAATCACCACTGAAGAGATTCGACAGTTAAACTACGAGGTTGATGCCAATAAGCGAGGTCAGGCGGAAGTTGTAGCTGAATGGATAAAGAAGAAGGGTTTGTGAGGAGAGCGGGGCAAGCCTCCTTCCTCACGCTGAGGCTTTCGAGTAAGACTTTCAGGCTCAACCTTGAATGTCTCTCAGTCAGGAAGGGGGCCTGCCCCTGCTGTCTTTGATTACGATAACTTTTGAAAGGTGACTGCCAAATGCGATTTGCAGTTTTACTTCTCCTGGTCGTTGCTCTCATTAGTCCTTTTGGTCTGTCCGCTCAAACTCAAACGCCCAAACAACCTGAGAGCATTTACCTGCTCCGGCCCGCGCATATCTTCGACGGCGCGTCTGCACAGTTGCACGACGGTTGGGTGGTGTTGGTGCGCGGAGCAAAGATTGACGCAGTTGGACGCGAGAGCGATATCAAACCACCCCCCGACGCGAAAGTGATCGACTTGCCCGGCCTCACCTTGATGCCGGGTTTGATCGACGCGCACTCACACGTGCTGCTGCATCCCTACAGCGAAACTGTTTGGAACGATCAAGTCGCGCGCGAATCTCTCAGCCTGCGAGTCGCACGCGCGACCAATCACCTGCGAAACACTCTGCTCGCCGGTTTCACGACGCTCCGCGATCTCGGCACGGAAGGCGCCGGCTATGCTGACGTCGGATTACAGCAGGCGGTGCAGCAGGGAATTATTCCGGGCCCCCGATTGATCGTGGCAACGCGCGCCATTGTCGCCACCGGCACGTACGGTCCGAAGGGTTTTGCTTCAGAGTGGAATGTCCCACAGGGTGCGGAAGAAGCCGACGGGGTGGATGGTTTGACGCGCGTCGTGCGCGAACAAATCGGCAAAGGCGCGGACTGGATAAAGGTCTACGCCGACTATCGTTGGGGCGCCGGCGGCACCGCTCACGCGACGTTTACACTCGATGAATTGAAACTTGCGGTCGAGGTTGCGAAGAGTGCCGGCATTCCCGTGGCGGCCCACGCCACCAGTACTGAAGGAATGCGCCGAGCCACGCTGGCTGGAGTTGAAACGATTGAGCATGGCGACGGCGGCACACCCGAAATATTCCGCCTCATGAAGGAACGTGGGACCGCACTCTGCCCGACGCTGGCCGTGGCTTCCAGTGCTAACGCGGAGCGCAAAAAGATTGTCTTCAAACAGGCGCTGGACGCAGGGGTTGTGATTGCGAGTGGCAGCGACGTTGGCGTTTTCCCCCACGGAGACAACGCTCGCGAAATTGAAACCATGGTGAACTGGGGCATGCCGCTCGTCGACGCACTGCGTTCAGCGACGTCGATCGATGCGCGCGTGTTGCACATGGAGGATAAGATCGGCCAGGTCAAGCCCGGACTGTTTGCCGATTTGATTGCTGTAGAGGGCGATCCGACGCGCGATGTTTCCGCGTTGCGGCGTGTGCGGTTCGTGATGAAAAACGGGGAAAGACTTAAATAAGTTCCGAGTTTCAAGTTTCAAGTTTCAAGTTCGGACTTCGCAACTGGAAGCTTGAAAGTGAACCAGTCTCGAAGTCGCGGGGTCTTCCTAACTTGAAACTTGGAACTTGAAACTTGAAACTTCTTTTAGGAGTTCACATGACAATACTCGACTTACTCGTACTACTACTTATCGCCGGGCTTTGTGGCGCACTGGGGCAAGCGATCACCGGTTTTTCACGCGGCGGCTGCCTGGTGTCGATAGCCCTCGGCTTCATTGGCGCCGTGCTGGGAATGTGGCTGTCGAGGCAACTCGGCTTGCCCGAACTCTTCTCGATTCAAATCGGCACCACGAGTTTCCCGATCATCTGGTCGATCATCGGGTCAGCGTTGTTTGTTGCCGTCATTACACTG
>JBKPNP010000744.1:0-4010 GCA_046732775.1 Acidobacteriota bacterium | reverse complement strand
GTTTTGAAATCCTGACCAAACCCGGCGTGCCACTGCGGAGCATACGAGGCGATGTCGGAAATGCTTTTCAAATTAAGTTTTCTGGCATCCGCTCCGCGAACGAGGATCGCAAAAGTGTTTTCGAACCCGAGCGGACTGCTGACGGTGAGATTAAACTTGTCCGCATACTCCCGCTGAACCTGTTCGTAAACGGCGCGTGGATCCGTGATCGGCGCATGTTTCAAAATCGCGGTGTAGGCCGTGCCGGTGTATTCCGGGTAGATATCGATCTTACCGGCCAACAGTCCATCGTGCGGCAAGTTGCCGCCCAGTTCGAGATTTCGTTCGACGGCGACGCCGCGTTGTTCAAGCAGCTGGGCGATGATCTCGGCGAGAATTGCAGACTCAGTAAAATCTTTTGAGCCGACCACAACCCGACCAGCGCCCGTCGGTGCCGGGGCCGACTTCACACCACGCCAGGCTGCGTAAGCAAACCCGGCGATCGCGACAACAAGAACGGCCACGCCCAGTCCTTGCAGTAAGCGCGGCGTTCGTTCAGTTCTCCTGGCGTCAGTCGCAAATCGGCGTTCGACAAGTCCCAACAGAAAATCGGAGGCGAGAGCAAGCAGCGCAGCCGGAACGGCGCCGGCGAGTAGTGCGTTGTTATCGAATTGCCTGATGCCGCGAAATATGAAGACTCCCAACCCACCGGCCCCGACCGCGGCGGCGATCGTGGCAACGCCAATCGCGATGACGAGCGCCACCCGCACGCCCGTGATCATCACGCTCATCGCCAGCGGCAACTCAACCTGCCATAACACCTGACTCTCGGTCATGCCCATTGCTACCGCTGCTTCCCTCACATTCGCATCGACGCCGAGAATTCCCGTGACGGTGTTGCGGATGATGGGCAGCAGCGAATAAAGCACGAGCGCGACAATCGCGGTGCGCGCGCCTATGCCTCCGATGAATGGCAGTGGAATTAGAAACCCAAACAACGCCAGGCTGGGAATCGTTTGCATTACGTTCGCGATTCCAAGTACCGGACTGCGAAGAGACTTTTTTCGCGTCAGCAGGATGCCGGTGGGGATGCCGATCGCAACCGCGATTAAAGACGAAACAAAAACCAGCCACAGGTGTTCGCGTAGGTGATCCAAAAGCTCCGGCCAGTTTTGCTGGAGGAAATGCCAAAAGCTCATGCGCTTCCCTCCTCTGATTTCGCCGGCGGCTGGTTCAAGTCAAGCGTTTCCAGATAGGCAAGCGCCTGCTCATTTTTCGATTTCAAAAACTGCTCGGGAGTGTCCAGTTGCAGCAGTTTTCCTTTGTGCATCAAGCCGATGCGCGAGCCGACTATTAATGCTTCGCGCACGTCGTGAGTGACGAACACGGCCGTCTTTTTTAAGCGTCGCGTTAGCTCGACAAACTGTCGCTGCAGGCTCGCCCGCGTCAGCGGATCGAGTGCGCCGAATGGTTCGTCCAACAAGAGCAACGGAGGCTCGGCAGCGAGGGCGCGCGCAACGCCCACGCGCTGGCGTTGCCCACCCGATAATTCGCGCGGGTAACGATCCGCAAACTGCTTGGGTTCGAGTCCAACTACGGCCAGCAGTTCAGCGACCCGCGCTTTGATGCGGCCGCCCTCCCACTTTTCGAGCGAGGGCACCAGCGCAATGTTTTTCTCGACCGTGAAGTGTGGAAAGAGTCCGCCTTCCTGAATCACGTAGCCCGCGCGACGCCGCAACTGAATCGGATCCCAATCCGCCGTGGACTTTCCTTCAACGATGACTTCGCCCGCCGTGGGCAATAACAGGCGGTTGATTAGTTTGAGTGTGGTGGTTTTGCCGCAGCCTGATTCGCCCAGCAGCACTACCGTCTCGCCCGGCTGCACTGCAAACGACAGCTCAGAAATTACCGGAACGGAAACGGCGGCATGGGAGAAGGTGACATCGCGAAACTCAACCAGCGGGGTGTTGGCAGATTCGGACATTTTCGAAGGTGATGAATTGAGACGAACGAGCGGCCTTCACACTGCGAGTAACAAATTACTGCTAAAGCGTTCCTGCTGATCCAGCCAGGTGCGTCCATGAACGAAGCCCGTGTCAGCCGCCAATTTCGCAATATCGTTCAAGTCATACTTGTGCGAGTTCTCAGTATGGATTTGTTCGCCTTCACTAAACTCGACTTCCATGTCGAGCTCGGCGATTGAAACTTTCTGGTGGCGCAAGCTTTCGATGTAAATCTCAATTCGTCCAAGTGATTCGTTGTAAAACGCGAGATGGCGAAAACTTCTCAAATCAAAATTGGCGCGCAGCTCTCGATTAATCCGGGCCAGCACATTGAGATTGAACGCAGCGGTCACACCGAGCGCGTCGTTGTAGGCGGCCTCGAGAATTTGCTTGTCCTTCTTGAGGTCAGCGCCAAGCAGCAGCGCATCTCCTTCGTGTAAAACTTCGCGCATCGCGTGCAGGAACCGCAACGCTTCCCCGGCCTCGAAGTTACTAATATTGGAACCGAGAAAGAGCGCCAGCGTGCGCGCCCGCGGTTTCTTTTTTAACTCAGAAAGACCGGCGAAGTAATCTCCGGCATAGGCTTCAATACGCAGCTGTGGATACGACTGCAACAGTATCCGCGAACTGCTGTCGAGCGCTGACGCGGAAATGTCTACGGGAATGAACAAGAGCTCGGCTTGCTTCCTCAGTAACGCTTCGATAATCAAACGCGTCTTTGAAGCGCTGCCACTGCCCATCTCGAGCAGGGTGGTGTTGCCGTCGAGTGTCGAAACGATCTCGTCCGCGTAGTGCTCCAGAATCTCATTTTCAGCGCGAGTGAGGTAATACTCGGGCAGCAGACAGATCGCTTCGAAGAGTTGCGATCCCAGTTGATCATAAAAATACTTCGGCAGGAACCGCTTTGGCTGTGAAGAAAGCCCGCGACGAACGTCCTCCGCCAGACCCGCACGCGGCTCACGCTTTACCAGATTGTAAATCTGGAACTTATCCGCCCCTTGTGTGGCTGCCTGAGTTTCCAGCACCGGTTATCCTTGTCTCGTTTGAGTCTGCGTATGATAGCGGATCAAGGTCGATTAGCAACCGCGCAGGAGCGTTAGCGCTCCCTCGAACGTGGGTCGACTAATCCACAACCGGGAGCGGTAGCGTTGCGCAAATTCAAGCCCCAGTGAACTCAAAACGTGAACTGCAACCGCGCGTTGACCCGGTCGCCACCGCCCCGGTTCTGAATTTGTGTTTCGTGGCTCAATCAGAGGCCGGCCACAGCAATTGTGACGGAGTATCGCGCTTGACCCGTAGGTTTCGGTCGGGCAAGATCGCGCGTATGCATTACCGGAAGCCCCCCACGGCTCGCTTCGCCAAGCCCCGCAATACCAAATTCCTGTTCGTCGTATTGCTGCTGATTGCAGCCGGCAACTACGTTTCAGCACAAACATACCGCCGCGATTTCGACACTGGTGACAGGGTTTCTCTAAGTGTTAAGAGCCGCAGCGGCCGCGTCAGCGTGATCGCTCAGGACGATCTGCTAAAGAAGGTCTCAATCGAGGCCAGTTCAACAGGCGCCGTCGTGGACGGGACGGACGTTCATGCGGTAGCCAAAGGCGGTGACGTAAATATCGATGTGCGAGACCGCCGCGATACCAACCGAATCGATCTCATCGTACGCGTGCCGGCGCGTACACGCGTCAAGGTGGAAGGTGAAGCGGGTTCAATCGACATCGTCGGGAATGTAGAGTCGGCTGAAGTAACGACAAACACGGGAACCATTCATGCCGACGTGCCGCTTGAAGCAGTTAAGTTTGACTTTGTCTGGAGTGCCAGCAAACCGCGTTTCCTGAGCGACGTCGAGCTGCCAAAGATAAAAGAGCGAGCCGCCGGGGTCTTCGCCATCTCCGGCAAGCTCGGTGAAAAGAAACCCGCCAAAGAGGAACGCGTCCAACTCAACTTCCTTACGCAGCGCGGCGTGGTCTTGTTGAACGTCGATCCGAGCATGGTCCCCACCGATCTAAAGGAGCGGCCACTGACGGA
>JBKPNP010000743.1:0-3519 GCA_046732775.1 Acidobacteriota bacterium | reverse complement strand
CGTGCTGGTTTTTGTGGCCTTGCTGGCTTGTTACATCCCGGCGCGACGCGCGACGAAAGTGGATCCGCTCGTAGCCTTGAGATACGAATGAAATTGGTTTTGAACTTTGAGCTTTGAACTTGGAACTTTGGGTTTAGGACTTACGAGTGTGACTGCAAACCAAAACGAAACGACCAAAGGCCGAAAGATCAAAGCTCAAAGTTCAAACTCGAAGTTCAAAGCTCCAAGTTCAAGTTCAAAGCTCTAAGTTCTAAGTTCCAGGAGGTTTTATTTAATGATTAACAAAAAACTAAAAGCAATCGTCTTACTAGCTGCCATATCTGCAACCGGGTTCTCCCTGGCTTACAACGTGCGCGCTCAACAGGAAACGAAGCAGGAAAAGAAAGAGCGCAGCACGATGACCTGGGAACACAGTGATAACGGCGAGCGCATGCGCGTCGTGTTCGAAGGCAAGCCGGAATTCAATGACGACTACACTGACATTCGCGACGTCTCCGTTGGCGGTTACGTTCGCGTTGAGGAAGATCTGGCGGGCCAATCGCGGCGCTATGAAGTCAGGCGCAATTCCAGCGGCGAGCTGGAGCGGAAGTATTACGTGAACGGCTCCCTTCGACCGATCGATCAGGAAGCGCGCGTCTGGATTTCCAAGTTTGTACTGAACGCCGTGCGCCAAAGCGGCATCGATGCTGACAAGCGGGTGCAAAGCATTTTCCGTAAGAGTGGTGTGAACGGGGTGCTCGATGAAATCGCTCTCGTCGGCGGCAGTTATGCCAAACGAATTTATTTCCAATCGTTATTGAAAACCACCAGCCTGGATACCGCCCAGATGCAACGAGTGCTGCACGAAGCGGCGCGCCAGATCAATTCAGACTACGAACAGGCGCAGTTGCTAATCGACGTGGCCGGCGTGTTGACCGGTAAAGAGGATGCGATACCTGCGTTTTTTGAAGCGACCGGAACCATAAAGTCCGACTACGAGCACCGGCGCGTGTTGACCGCGCTCATCAAGAACAACAATCCGAGTCATGCAGTTCTGGTGCAGACCGCACGCTCCGCTGCACGCATGTCTTCGGATTATGAAAAGGCGACGGTGCTGAAGAGCGTCGCCGGCGTTTATCTCGTCGATCGCGAGCTCAGCAATGTCTTCTTTGAAACCGTAGGAACCATCGGCTCCGACTATGAACATCGTGGCGTGCTTTCGACGCTATTAAAGAATGCGAAGCTGAACGAGGACGTGTTGTCGCGCGTGCTCACCTCGGCGAGCCACATCTCCTCTGATTACGAAAAGGCGACATTGCTCATCGAGGCTTCAAACCTTTACGCGGGAGACCCGCGAATGCGTGAAGGGTTTCTGCGGGCCGTAGGCACGATCCAGTCGGATTACGAGCGCGGTCGCGTTTTGTCGGCACTGATGAAGAACAAACAGATTAGTTAAGGCTAGAAGACAGTTCAAGCACGAGGGTTGAATGGCAACGTAGCCCTCCATCACTGTCGGGCTACTGCCCCGGCGCTGATGAAGAACAAATTGATTAGTTAACCGCTGTGAGCGCAGACAGATTGTCTGCCCAAACCGATCGGAGGCGATATGGGAATACTCGCACAAGACGTGAACTACGGCGCGCGCATGCTGTTGAAAAAGCCCGTCTTTTCAATCATCGCCATCGTCACTCTTTCGCTGGGCATCGGCGCTAACACCGCAATCTTCAGTGTGGTTAACGCCGTGTTGCTCCGCGCCCTGCCTTATGAAAACGGCGAACGCTTGGTGACCCTTTCCACCGTCAGTCCCGGCGGCGACCGCGACGGTTTGTCGGCTCCCGAAATTCAGGAATACCAGAATGGTTTGCACTCGCTGAGCGATCTCACCGGGTTCCAGTCGCAAAGCGTGAACGTTACCGGAAGCGATCGTCCGGATCGCGTGCGCGGAGGCTTTGTCACTGCCAACTTTTTCAAGGTCTTCAACCTGCAGCCGGTGCTCGGTCGCACGTTTGTAGATGGAGAGGACCGGCAAGGCGGCGAGAAGATTGCGGTGGTCAACGAGAAGATGTGGCACGAGCGGTTGAACGGCGATCCCAATCTCAACGCTAAGAAGTTAATTCTTAACGGCGAGCCATACAGCGTGATTGGCGTCGTCGCTTCCAGTTTCAAACAGCCTTTCGACCCGGATGTTGAAGTCTGGATGCCCGCTTCCAACTATCCCGGCAACACGGGCCAGCGTTCCTGGCGCGCGCTGTTCGGCATGGGCCACTTGAAACCGGGCGCCACGATCGAGCAGGTACAGGCCGAGGCGCAAACGGTAGCGGCCCAACTCGCGCAGGCGTATCCGAAAGATAACGCCGGACGCGGCGGCAAGGTACAGCAGTTACGCGAGATTCTGGTTAGCGATGTGAGGCCCATGCTGCTGCTGCTGTTCGCGGCGGTGGGCGTGATTCTTTTAATCGCCTGCGCCAACCTCGCGAACCTGTTGCTCGCCCGGGGACTCGCCCGGCAAAAAGAAATCGCGGTGCGCGCGGCATTGGGCGCGAGCCGCTGGCGTCTTGTCCGTCAACTCCTAACCGAGTCGACTTTGATCGGGCTGCTCGGCGGCGCCGGGGGGTTGCTCGTCGCGTATTGGGGTTTATATGGGCTGCTGAAGCTGCCGCAGAACTTTGTCGACGCGAAGGAAGCCGGCCTCGATGGTCGCGTGCTGCTGTTCGCTTTTGCAGTGTCGCTGCTCACGGGTTGGCTGTTTGGGCTTTTGCCGGCACTCCAGCTCGCGAGACCGGAGCTGCAATCGTTCCTCAAAGAAGGAGCGCGGGGCAGTGGTGAAGGTTCGCGTTGGAACCGCGTGCGGAGCGGTTTCGTGGTCGTGCAGGTCGCCCTTTCCCTCGTGCTGCTGGTTAGCTCAGGCCTTCTAATCAGAAGCTTCGACAAACTACTCAGCGTCGATGTCGGGTTCAAGACAGAAAAACTGCTGACACTCGAATACCGCCTGCCGCGAACGAAATATAAAGAACCCACGGCGCAGTGGAATTTCCATCGCCAGGTAGTCGAACGGATCAAGGAAGTTCCTGGCGTGCAGTCCGCTTCGTTGGTGCGTGGACTTCCATTCAGCGGCAATGGCGGCACTGTCGCCGTGGTCTTGCCCGATCGTGAGCCGCCGGAAAAGGGCAAAGAGCCCGAAGTGATGTTCAACAGCGCCATGCCCAACTACTTCGAGACCATCGGCATACCGTTGCTCAAGGGCCGGCTCTTCAACAATGAAGATCAGGCAAACACACCATACGTCCTGGTTATCAACCAAACGATGGCGCACCGCTTCTGGCCCAACGAGGATCCGCTTGGCAAACAGGTGAAGTTAGCTGAGTCGGGCGCAGCGGGCACGGTCGTTGGCGTAGTCGGCGACGCGAAACACTTCTTTCTCAATGAGCAACAACGTCCACAGATGTACGACGCCTACAGCCAGGATCCCGGTCTCTTTGCGACTGCGGTGATTCGCACCAGCGTCGAGCCGTTGAGCCTTTCGGAGTCCGTACGCCAGGG
>JBKPNP010000742.1:0-7259 GCA_046732775.1 Acidobacteriota bacterium | reverse complement strand
TGGTGAAAAGCGCGACATGATCGACCTCGGCGAGAAGAATGCGAAACTCGCCTTTGAGCAACGGTTTCGCATTCTCAAACCGGACATGAAGCTGGTGTTGGAAGAGCTGCAGGAAACACTCGAATTGCCGCGCTTCCCTGCCCGCATCGAGTCGTTTGATATCTCGCACATTCAGGGCGCTGAAAACGTCGCCGGCATGGTCGTTTGCGACAACGGCAAGATGAACCGTTCAGAATATCGTAAGTTTCGCATCAGGACAGTCGAGGGCGCCAACGATGTGGCCTCGATGCGGGAGACTGTGCTGCGTCGTTACCGCCGGCTGTTGGACGAAGGAAAATCTTTGCCGGACCTAATCATGATCGACGGCGGTAAGGCTCAACTCAACGCTGCGGCCGATGCGATGCGCGAACTCGATCTGGAAGCGGTGCCGATGGTCGGTGTAGTAAAGCCGCCGCTAAAACATAATCAGGTTTCCTATCTGCTGATGAAGGGACGCGAGCACGAGCCGATTTATCTTGACCCACACTCGCTGATCCTCCGTCTGCTGCAGATGATTCGCGACGAAACGCATCGCTACGCCCTTAGTTATCATCGCAAACGCCGCGAGCTGCGGGACTTCACTTCGGAACTTTCGGCGATACCGGGCGTGGGCGAGAAGCGCAAAGGACGCTTGCTGCGACACTTTGGATCGATACAGCGTATTGCGGCGGCTGCGGTTTCGGAGTTAACGCCTTTTGTGGGAAAGAAAACTGCGCAGGAAGTGGTCGATCATTTCGAGCGACAACGGAGCTTGGCGGAGGCTGGGGTGCGAGAGCCTGCGGAGCAGGCGACAGCATAAACCCTGGGGCGTGAGCCCCAGGCCTAAATCGAAAGTTGATTGGCAGCCCGCAACGCGGGCGGCAGATGATCTGACAAATAGAAACTGACGCCAGTTTCACTGGCTTCGTGATTTTTCCGACCCACTCCCTGGGGCTCACGCCCCAGGCTCTACGCGACACCTGCTCCGCAGGTTTTCTAGCCCTTCATGAAGTCGTACGTGATGTGAAGTTTCAGCGCGCCATCCACGACTTCCGATCGCACGTCCTTCACCTGGGCCTTCACCGATCCGTTACTCGCCTGCACCGGAATCATCAACTGCACCTGCTGCGGACGCAGGAATTGGATGGGGTTTACACGGCTGTCGATCGCAGAGCGCACGAACACCGTAACAAAGTTATTCGCGATCGGATTCACGCCCTCCAGGTTTACGCCTTCCACCACAATGCGTCCGTACAACGTTTGACTCGGCTGATCAAAAGACAACTGAATCGTCGTTTGCGCCCAGCCTTTGAACTGCATGCAGTTTCCCAGCAGATTGTACTTACCGCTGAAAGCGAGCGGCGCTGAAATCTTGCCGCCGGCAAACTGCACGTCGGTCTTCGTATTACTCCCCTCAGCGGCCAGCGTCACGCTGTTGGTACAACCGCCCTGGAAAGAAGCCTGTTCAAATCTGAACTGATCAAACGCGGAATCAGTGGACGAAAGATTGAAGTTTGGTGGTCCCAGATCGCGAAAAATCGTCGCCAGCAGACCGTCAAAGAAAGTGTCGCTGATGGCGACAACCACGGTGCCCGGCGGATCGCCCCCGGCGTCCGGGGCTTGTACTCGTGTGCCGGGAATGGCCTTAGCGCTGGGGACGCCGAGGAAAAATATGGCGGCCCCCGCACCAATTATCAAACCTAAAACCAAAAGCAATAGGTATCGCATTGTGTTCTCAGTTCGGTTAATGCGCCGGTGACGCGGCGATTGACGGTGACGCGACAGGCGACGGAACTGTACTGGCCGCCGGCGCATTCATATTGGTCAGCAATGTTTTGACGATCGCTGCAACCGTGTTGGTAAACGCGTCGATTTGCTGACGCACCTGTTCAGGTGGAACTTTGCTCAGGCCCTCGGGAACCTGAAAGAGCGCGTCATCTACTGTGGTCGAAATATCGCGCATCTCCGCAACTATCTTTGCGCCTTTAACGCCTTGCACGTTACCGGTTGCTTCTGAGAACAACTCTGCGCGCAACGGCAGGCCCGTTTCCTTGTCGACGAAAACAAATGCTTCACTCTTCACTTCGCCGGCCGAGGTTGAGGTGTTAGTCGTGTTCGCATAACGATATTTCAGTGCGGTGCGACCGTTTAAGCTTTCTTCACCCACGCTTTCGACGCCGCGAAGTTTCTCCAGATGAGCCACGAGCTGACCGGGCGTCATAAGTTTCTGCAGCTGGAACCCGGTGGCTTCAGGAGTCAGTTCCGCATATTGCTTGCGGGCCGGCGCAATCACAATGTGCTTGTCGCCCTGTTCGAGGTAAATAAGATCCGAACCATCAGGCAGCTTGAACGACACGCGACGATCGGCGCCGTTGCGCGCAACGTCGGCGGAGAGAGTCGGGATGCCGACAGTCTTTTGGCCGCCTTCTGTTTCCGCGCTGAAGACGAGTGTGGCCCGATACTTCTCAGGCTCGCGCGCGGCGATCACTGAAGGCGCTACAGTCACAGCATTACTGTTCGTAATCGGTGAAGTGTTTGCGTTGGCCGTCACAGTCGTATTGACGTTAGGGCCAGCTGTTTGACAACTGCTTGCACCGAGGCCAAGCAGCGCAATTCCCAACAGGACGACAAGTTTTATAGATAGCATTCGGAACACGAGCAAAATGCGTGACTTTAAAACGGCAGTATTCATGGCATTCTCCGACGTTATGGAGCAGTGGGCTCAGTTGCAGCGCGGGGGTTTTTTGAGGGAAGCCGTAGGATAACACGCGCTGGTCGAGTTTGACACTGAGAGTGCGGTCTATGTAACGCAAACTGTTAGTTTGCGTTTCGCGTTGAATGCCGTTCCAAATCGCAAACTAACAGTTTGCGTTACGAAATTAGAACTCACTCGCGAACCGCTGGCATTGACTTCAGCATAGGTTTTCGCATAGAAGCGGTTCGTTCTTCCAGCCTTCCTGTTGCGAGCGTACCAATGAAACATATTCCGGTTTTTCTTGTGCTGGGGTTGGCACTTTCACTTTGCAATCTAACCAGTAAATTCAAAACCAATAGTAACTCGGGACCTTCGAGCAAGACCTCGAAGTCTTCAACCAGCGGCGGCGATGTGGAACAGGCAAATCCAACCGCCGCGCAAACAGCCGCGCTGGCTGGCGGGCAAACCGTGAAATGGGACCAGCAGGGAATGTCATGGACCGTTCCGCCGAGTTGGAAGGAATCTTCGGTCGAATCGAAGTCGCTGCTTTGGCGATCACCGGGCGGTTCCGACGCGGCTAATCTGATCGTCAGCATCTCGCCGATGGATGAGAGTTTTCCCACCGAGGTCAGCATCAACGCCTTTTACGATCAGGCAAAGTCGCGCATGAAGAATGGCGAAGTTGACGAAGTGAAGTGGCTGGAGATCGACGGGCTTAAGGGCGTGCAGTTCCGCGAAGCTAATCCGGAAAAACCTGACGGCATACGCAGACTGCAGTGGCTGGCTTACCGGAAATATGCCGGACAGGTTCAAATGGTGAATCTGATGTTATCCAGCGACGGCAGTGGTTTTCCCAAACATCAGGATGAAATGTACGGAGTGATGTATTCAACGAAGCTCGTCCACTAGAACTGCGGAGGAAGAGGGGAAGAAGAAAAAGGGGCAAAGGGGGAATGGGGGAATGGGGGAATGGGGAATGGGGAGAAGGGAAATCTCTCGCGCAGATTCCCCCTTTGACCCCTTTCCCCTATCCCCTTTGACCCTCTTCCCCTGTTTTTCCCCGCCTAGTTCTTCTTAATGTAGTTTCGGTGAATCCACGCTCCCTGCTGCTGCTTATCGCGAGTTTCGAACAGGATGTTCTCCTCATCTTCTCGCGTCATAAGGTTTACGCGCGCGTTCACGTCCTTGGCTGAGCCCTTCGCCTTTTCCGACTCGACCAGAAAGCCCTGCACGTTATCAGTCGACGCCGGCTTGAACTTGCCGTCCTGCAATTCGGCGATCGCTTCCATCGCGTTTGCCTTTAGCAGTTTTGGCCACAGCTTTTTGAACAACACGTTCGAACCATAGATGTCGGCGCTGTTCACCTTGCCGTTAATAGCAAAAACATAACCGATTACATCATTGCTGTCGTTTGCGATGGCTGAAAGTGCCTTGATGTAACTGTCCGCAGTTTCCTGCACGCGCTTGTTCTCCACCGCCAATTGCAGGCTGGATTCCGATACCGGCGAATTAACCCGGCTGCCGACATTGCGGCTGAGCTTTTCCTGTGCGACTGAAACACTTCGCCACACTTCGCCCTGCGAAGTTGAACGCTTCGCGGCCAGCTTGAGCTCTCTGGTGGTAGCGACGTCGGAGGAACTACTGAACACCGCAGCGCGTTCGTTACCGCGCCCACTCCACCGTCCGTGCTCAACGCAGAACGCTGAAATCGGCATCTTGCCGGAGCGCGGCGGCACGATTAGGTCGACGCCGATCATGCGATCCTGCTGGCCACCCTTCACGATGTCACCTGACTGCACGTAAACGTCTTCGTCTGAAAAGTTTTGAATCGAGAGCTCGTTAACGCTCTTCGTTTCATACACCACTACCTTGCGCTGAACCAGCGCTTCCTGCAGCGTCAGAAATTTTGTGGCTTTAATTTGGCTCTTTCCGTGTACCAGAAAGATCGAGAGGTTCTTGTGCGTGTACGGCCCGGAGAGATGATATTCGCCGGCCGCGACTTTCTTCGTTTGACCACCACCGCCGCCGGCACCGTGCCTGGCGCTGGCAGTGACTAGCAGGCCGACTGTCACCATGACCGCTGTCAAAACTACCCCGAGTGTTAGGACAAATGCTTGCTTCTTCATTGTCTTGTCTCCTAAGTGAATGCCTGAGTGCTCGTTACGAAATGTGCCCGGCACAAAGCCCGTCGCGTTTGCCGACGTGACCTGGCTTTCAAGCCATAACTGTCGCCAGGTTGGGCCAAGCAGTTTTCAATCAGTGTCGGCCGCTTTCCGGCGTTAGACACACTTCCACGTCACCCAGGCTGAGTGAAAACATCAACGGGGAGCCCGAGTCATAGTTGGACCCCTTGGAAATTCCCGGGGAGACGCCCTCGAACTTGAGGGAAATGTTAGAAGTAAAAACCTAACTGGTGGTTAGAACGCGGCGGGAGCGACTTCTTGCGGGGCGCAAGATTTTTTCTGTAATCAGAATGCCGGCGCCAGCATCATGAAATGTTTTAGACAGTTCTTCCATTACGTTTGAGAGGACTAAATCACCGCCGATTTTCTATTGACAGCGCGTGGGCTTGCGCATAGCCTCTCGCTGCCTCGAGCCGGTCATCATTTCGCGCGCCACACACTTGCACCCAAGGTCACCTCCCCGCTCAGTGAAAAAGGGGACGATCCGGCGGCGTTACAACCTTGCTCCCAACCACTTCCCTATCCCGAGGAGGATTCGCAATGCCCAATACAGAAAGCAGCAACGGCACTGGTCGCAAAGTGACCGTCATGTGTTTCTTTGGATCTGATAACAACCTTTCGCCGCTCCTCATCTCCCAGGTCAAAGCCATCAAGGATGCGGGCTACGAACCACACACGGATGTGCTGGTGCGCTTCGATCCGAATGAGAGCGCCGCGCCCACTCGGCTCTATCACGTCAACGCAAAACGCCGCGAGCTCGACTTCTACAATAAACATCTCAGCATCGGCGACGGGCGCAATCCCTTCGTCCGAAACATGGCCGAAGACATCGTGGATCCGGAGTCGATTCCGGAGACGGCCTCCGAACCCTCTCTAAAAATGAAAAGCGAGCTGAAGGGCGCCGAACTCAACGCCGCAGATTCTCTGGACGCCTTCGTCGGTTATTGCGTGGAAAACTATCCCGCGGAGCACTACTTTCTCTTTATGGTGGGGCACGGCATGATCGTTGGTAACGACGCCTTCTTGCCGGACGATAATCCCAAGACGGGAATTTCTCTCACCGAACTCGGAAAAATTCTCGGCAGGTTTACCACGGCACCAGGCACGCTGGAGTTGGTAGGCTTGCACAGTTGCTCAATGAGTTCGATTGAAATCGCGTACGAATTGCAAGGCATCACCAAATACGTCATCGGCTCGCAGGGCACTTCGTTCGTGGGCAGTTGGCCCTACCGGCAGTTGCTGAAAAAGATCTTCGCTGTCGTAAACGAGGCTGAAGGTGGCGGCATCGACGTGCAACAACTGGTAGAGAAGCTGTTTTCTCTCTCGCTGTACAACTCCAGTGACTTCATGATGGCTGGTTACTCGGCGGACATGAGTCTATGTAATTTGGAGTCCGAGCTGATCCGCTCCTTCACGGCTTCGATGCAAACCCTGATTGTCCTTCTCATTGCTGCTATAAGAGGCAACGGCAGCGCTCAAGATGGCGATCGTGATGGTCACAAAGACTTGATTACGAGCCTCGTAACCAAGGCGCACTCTGAATCGCAGAGCTATTGGGCAGAAAGCTACACGGACCTCTACGATTTCTGCGATTGCCTCGAGCGGGCTTGTGCCACCGTCAACGAGGTTGTAAAGAGTGACGACATAGCCGATTTGGCTGCTGCGAGTCGGGACGTGAAAGGCAAGCTGGAAACGGTTGCAGCGCAGGATCGAAGTGCGCGCTTCAACCATTTCGTGGTCCGTTCGGAGTATTTTGGTTGGAAGTTTCAGTACTCGCACGGGCTATCCATTTACTTTCCGTGGTCCGAGCCTCTGGAAGTTGAAAACGTCACGCAGACGCCGAGCACCGTGGTCCGCCAACCCGGTCAAACGAGTGCGGCGCAGAAAGCGCCAACCGATAGAACCATGGAACGTTATCAAGCCTATAAATTTAACCAGTCGTTCCAGCAGGGTCCTTCCTGGTTTGATTTTCTCAAAGCGTATTTCGAAGCCACCCAACGACAGTTGCGCAACGCAGAACTGTCGGCGGACGTGCGCCAGCTATTTGAATTCGTGGGGACGAGCGAAGTTGCCGCTTTACGCACGACGGCTGCAACCAGTTTTCTAGATGGGCCACCTCCTGACCATAAAACTGGCGGTGCTGAAGGTATCAGCGACGGGCAGAGTTCATCGATCAAGAATTTCCACACCAGGTCGGATGGAAACGGCCGCCGCATAAGGTCGTTCTCGATCAGTCCCGGCGCCTTGAGGGCGTTCAAGAGGCCTCAGCCTCAGGTCGCGGCCAACAAACCTCAGCCTCAGTTCCCGGCGGACAGGCCCCAGCCTCAGGTAGCAGCCAACAAACCTGAAGTTGCGGTTTCTGC